>CBFHAF010000100.1:0-9907 GCA_965653435.1 uncultured Chitinophaga sp. | reverse complement strand
TCAAGGAAAATGGTGATACACCGCGCCCACCGCCGGTTCGCCCTGCAGCAGGAACGCAAGGAAGCCCAGCGCCTGCACGACCTCGATATGATGAAGATCAAGCTGCTGACCAATGTAAGCCATGAGTTCAGGACGCCTGTATCGCTGATACTCTCGCCGATAGAAGACATGATCCGTAAAAGCGGCAACCCCGAGGAAAAACAGCAGTTCCAGCTGATACGCCGCAATGCCAAACGCTTGCTGAACCTGGTGAACCAACTGATGGACTTCCGCAAGATGGAAATGCAGGAACTGAAACCCGTGCCCGTAAAAGGAGAGTTGATGGGCTTCCTGGAGGAAGTGGCGCAATCGTTCTCCGACCTTGCCGAAAGGAAAGGCGTGGAATTTACCTACACCGCCAACACCAGCCAGCTGCAGGTGCTTTTCGACCACGACAAAGTGGAGCGCATCCTGTTCAACCTCCTGTCCAACGCATTCAAGTTCACCCCGCAGGGCGGCAAAGTGGCTGTAACGGCAGACGTAATGCTGGAGCCTGAGCTGGCCACGCTGGAACTGAAAGTAAAAGACACCGGCATCGGCATGCCTGCCGAACAGCTGGAAAAAATATTTGAGCGCTTCTTCCAGAGCGACCAGCCGGGGCAATATGTGAACCAGGGCAGCGGCATAGGCCTCGCCATTACACGGGAGTTCGTGAAGCTCAACAACGGCACCATCACCGTGGAAAGCGAGCCGGATAAAGGCACCTGCTTTACGGTAAGGCTGCCCTTCACCCCGGCCGGGCAGGTGGAAGAAACGAAACCGGCACAGCCGCAGAAAGTATTCCTGTCCAACGGCAAAAAAAGGAACAAAAAGAAGCAGACCGTGCTGCTGGTGGAAGACAACGACGATTTCCGTTTCTACCTGAAGGACAACCTGAGGGAGTATTATAACATCATAGAAGCGCAGGACGGCGCCGCCGGCTGGCAACAGGCCCTGGCCCAGCTGCCGGACCTGGTGGTGAGCGACATCACCATGCCGGTGATGGACGGGGTGGAACTCTGCCGCAAAATAGCCGGGGACGCCCGCACCCGGCACATTCCGGTAATCCTCCTTACCGCCCTGGCCGCCGAAGAACAGCAGCTGAAGGGGCTGGAAACCGGCGCGGCCGATTACCTGGTGAAACCTTTCAATTTCGAGATCATGCTGTCGCGCGTGCGTAACCTGCTGGCACGGCAGGCGCCCGTGCAGCTGGTGATACCGCAAAAGGAGCCGGAAGGCGCCAACGGCCTCACCGGGGACGAGAAGTTCATGCAGCGCGCGCTGGAGATCGTGGAAAAAAACCTTTCGGACCCGGGCTTTTCAGTAGAAGTGCTGAGCCGTGAGCTTTGCATGAACAGGGTATCCGTGTACAAACGCATCTTCGCCCTTACGGGGCATCCTCCCATAGAGTTCATCCGCACGGTGCGCCTGCAAAGGGCCGCCATGCTGCTCACCAAAACCGAAATGAACATCACCGAGGTGGCGTACGAGGTCGGCTTCAACAATCCAAAGTACTTTGCCCGCTATTTCAAGATGGAGTACCACATGCTGCCGTCCGCCTATGCTACCGCAATGCGGAAGTAATAAGGAACCAACACTGAAAGCCAACGTTCACCAGCCAGGGCCCGTCATTGCGGGAAGCAATCTCCTGCGTTGAATGGATATACCCTAATACTGCGGGAGATTGTTTCGTCACCCCCAGCACAAATGCAATGACGGGCTTTTTCCTGCTGCTTTAGCCTTGTTTTCCCAATGACGGCCACGGTAGCCTTTCCCGGTGCTACTATCTTGTTAAAAAATATGATAATCAATATGTTAACCTGTTGAGGGCTACAAATCATACCCTTCAAATTAACATCCCGGCCGGGGTGTGCAACATTCCAGACCGCTTTTTTAAACAAGGCACTCCCTCCGGTCTGGGTGCGTCTGTCTACTTTTAGCCGGATGATTCCACAACGGTAGCACTTATGAAATAGCAACCAAACTAAAACGCTCAATTCCACCATCCACAAAACTAATTGCACGTATGAAAAAACACAGCATTACAGTACGGTCGTGCCTGGCATTATGGGCCATGATCTGCATCTGGCTGCTTGCCTTACCGGCGCATGCACAAAACACCTCCCCGGCGGGACAATCCGCTTCCCGCAAAATTACGGGCACAGTGACGGACGCCGAGACCGGCAGGCCGGTTCCCGGGGCCACCGTGGTAGTACGCGGCACCACCAATGCCGTGGTAACGGACAACGAGGGCCATTTCAGCATCAACGCAGCTACGGGCCAGGTGATCGGCATCACTTTTATCGGTTTTGCCACCAGGGAGCTGCGCGTAGGCGCCTCCAGCGTAATGAACACCACCCTTGAGGTAGACCAGCGCCTGCTGAAAGACGTAGTGGTGGTCGGTTACGGCACCATGAAAAAAACGGACCAGAGCAGCGCGCAGGTGTCCATTTCTTCCGCGGACATCAATAAGAGCATTAACACCACCATGGACCAGGCCCTCCAGGGCAGGGCCGCGGGCGTGTATGTAACGCAGAATACCGGCCAGCCCGGCGGCGGCGTTTCAGTAGTGATCCGCGGGGTGAACACCCTGAGCGGCACCAACGAACCGCTGTACGTGATAGACGGCGTTCAGATACAGCCCGCTACCGTGAGCTACGGCAACACCAGCTCCGTGAACCCCCTGGCAGGCATCAACCCCAGCGACATCGAGTCCATCGAAGTATTGCAGGGACCTTCCGCAACGGCGGTATACGGTTCCCGCGCCACCAACGGCGTGGTGCTCGTAACCACCAAACGCGGCAAAGCCGGCCAGTTCAAAGTGAGCTATAATTACCTCTATTCCCAGCAGGACAAACCGGATGCGCTGCCCGTGATGAACCTTCAGCAGTTCGCCATCATGAACAACGAGATCGCGCGCCTGCTGAGCCGCACACCTACGGCCGAATTCGCCAATCCCTCCGTGCTGGGCGACGGTACGATGTGGCAAAAAGAGCTCTTCCGGAAGTCGCCGCTGCAAAAGCACCAGGTGACCGTTAGCGGTGGTATGAACAACACCACCTATTACATGTCCGGCGAGTACTTCAGCCAGGACGGCGTGGCCATCGGCTCGAACTTCAACCGTTATTCCTTCAGGCTCAACCTGGATAACCAGGCTTTTAAATGGCTGAAACTGAGCACTTCGCTGAACTTCTACCAGACGAAAGAAAAACTCGCTTCCACCAGCGAGGACGTGATCCGCAACGCGCTCAACCTCGCGCCGAACGTTGCCGTGAAGAATCCTGACGGCAGCTGGGGCGGCGCTACAGAAAATGAATATGGCGGCAACGCAAAATTCGCCCCGCTGAACCCTGTGGCCATTGCGAACCTGATTGACAACAGGCTGAAAAGGACCGGCGGCCTGGGTGGTGTTTCCGCGGAAGTAACCATTATCAAAGGCCTTACCTTCCGCACCAGCTTCAACGGCAACTTTGAATATGCGGACGGCAGCAAGTTTACGCCTACCTACCGCCTGGGGTATAATGCCAACGAGAAGGCAAGTATGAGCGTAAGCAATAACCGCAACTTTTACTGGAACCTGAATGAATTGCTGCAATACAACACCAGTTTCGGGAAACACAGCATCGGCGTAATGGGCAGCCATGAAGCGCAGGCCTGGAACAGCCAGGGCTTCGACGCAACGCGTACGGGTTTTGCCAGCAACGAGATACCGAGCATCAATCTTGGCAATGCGCTGGGGCAGACGACCGGCAGCTTCAAAAACTCCGGGGCGCTGGAATCGTGGCTGGGCCGTGTTAACTATACCTACGACAACAAATACATCGTGCAGCTCGCCGGCCGTGCGGATGGTTCGTCCAACTTCGGGCCGGAGAACAAATGGGGATTTTTTCCCTCCGTGTCTGCCGCCTGGCGTTTGAGCGAAGAACCTTTCATGCGCGGGCTTGATTTTATCAGCGACCTTAAAATACGCGCCGAATACGGTACTACCGGCAACAACGGCAGCGGGGGCAAACAATATTCCGCGCTCAAGTCCGTTACCACGCCCTGGGGCGCGGGTTTCCGCACCGAGCAATATGGTAACGCGGGCCTCAAATGGGAATCCACCGAAACGAAGAACATCGGCATCAACCTGAGCCTGCTTAAAGACAGGATACAGCTTGAAGGCGATTATTATATCCGCAAAACCGACAACCTGCTGATGCCGAACCCGCTTCCAGCCTACATGGGCACAGCCGGAGAGGGCAATATCAACGCTCCAGTTGTGAACATCGGCGCGATGGAGAACAAAGGTTTCGGCATCACGCTTAATACCGTGAACATCGATAACCGCAACGGTTTCACCTGGCGTACGAACTTCAACATCTCTTCTTTCAAAACCAAGATCACCAAGTTCTATTCAGAAACGGCTTTCCTTTCGCGTTCCGCCTGGTATATGGACAACTTCACGAGCCGTTCCGCCATCGGGCAGGCGCCGTGGATGTTCTGGGGCTACGTTATGGACGGCATCTTCCAGTCTGAAGAAGAGATACGCAACAGCGCCATCCCCGAGCAGTCACCGGGTACGCCGCTGCCCATATCCAGGGATGGCGGCGTTTGGGTAGGCGATATCAAATACCGCGACCTGAACGGCGACAAAGTGATCGATTCCAGGGACCAGACGTTTATCGGCAACCCATGGCCCAAGCTTACTTTCGGGCTCACGAACACCTTTTCCTACAAGGGTTTCGATCTGAGCATCCTCGTTACCGGGGCGCAGGGCAACGATATTTACAATTACCTGGCCTTCTCCAATACCAATCCCAACAACATCAACCTGGGCCGCAACCTGTTGGTGGAAGCATTTGATTATGCCCGCATAAAATCGGAAAGCGGAAAGGACGTGCTTGAAAATCCCGGCACCACCGTTCCCCGCATCACCGGCAGCGACCTGAACGGGAATGGCTCCCGCATTACGAACCGTTTTGTGGAAGACGGCTCCTACATCCGCATCAAGAACGTGCAGCTGGGCTACAACCTGCCGCAATCGCTGCTGCGTGGCCAGAACGTGCTGAAGGCCGTACGGCTCACCGTGGGCGCGCAGAACCTGCACACCTTCACCAAATACAAAGGTTATGACCCCGAAGTGGGCGCATACCTTGGCAAAGAAGTGCAGCTGAACAGCCAGCTGATAGCCGTGGACGCAGGCCGCTACCCGCTCACCCGGATGTATTCCGCCAGCATCGGCGTTGATTTTTAATGCAAAAACCAAACAACATGAACAAGCCCAATCTTATAAAAATATTTCTCCTGTTGCTCTGGTGCGGCATGCTGGCCGGTTGCAGCAAAGACTTCCTGAACCGTCCGCCGGAAGATGCCATCGTGGACCAGAACTTTTACAAAACGCCCGAACAGGTACTGGCAGGAACAGCGCCGCTATACAACATCGTATGGTTTGCCTACAACGATAAATCATCGCATGGCATTGGCGACGGCAGGGGCGGAGCGCTCATGTCCGGCTCATACCAGGTGGAGAACATCCGCATGCAGACCACCGATGTAACGTCTGAAGTGTACACTTCCTGGACCTCCTTCTTCAACGTGGTGGCCCAGGCGAACATGGTAATCAACAACATCACGAAATATGCGGGCGAGGGTGTGCCCGAAAGCGCCAAGCAGGCAGGCATTGCCGAAGGGCGTTTCATGCGCGCGGTGGCTTACAGCTACCTGGTGCAGAACTGGGGGCCGGTACCGGTCATCGTAGACAATAATGTATTGCTCACCGATACCTCCATTACCCGCAACACCGTGGAATCCGTATGGGAGTTCATTATCCGCGACCTGAAATTCGCGGTGGACAACCTGCCGGCTTCGCCTGCGCTGGCCGGCCGCATTACCAGCTGGAGCGCCAAAGGCATGCTCGCAAAAGCATATCTGACCCGTGCCGGCATCAGCGGCACGCTGAACCAGAACGACCTGAACGAAGCGAAAAAATATGCGCTGGACGTGATAGAGAACAGCGGTGCCAGGCTGATGCCCAACTACGAGGACCTTTTCCTCATGAAGAACAATAACAACTCCGAAAGCCTGTTCGCCCTGCAATGGAAATACGACGGCGACTGGGGGACACAGAACAGCGTGCAGGCCTTCCTGGCCTATGGTTCGGAGATCACAGGCTTCGGCGACGGATGGGGCGGCGACCTTGGCGCCTCGCTGGACCAGCTGCGGCTTTATTCCACGCTGGACAAAAGGCGCAAAGCCACTTTCATGTTCCCCGGCGATCACTATTCCTACATTCACCAGTCGGTAGACGATCCCAACAATCCCGGTAAAAAGATCATACAGGAATTGCAGGTTCCCTGGAACTGGGTAGGCTCGGAACGCTACAATACCCGCGCCTGGGTGAAGAAATACGTGGTGGGAAGGCCCGAAGACAATGAAGGCAAAGTGACCCAGCAGCATACAGAGATCAATACCTATATGCTGCGCCTGGCAGACGTAATGCTCGTTTACGCCGAGGCCGCCCTGGGTGCAGCCGCATCTACCTCCGATGCAACGGCGCTGAAGTATTTTAACGAGGTGCGCAAACGCGCGGGCGTTCCCGAAAAAACAGTGATCACGGCAGACGATATCTTTAAGGAAAGAAGGCTGGAACTGGCCATGGAAGGTCAGATATGGTACGATATAGTGCGCATGCATTATCATTCTCCCCAGAAAGCGCTGCAGGCATTGGTTTCGCAGGACAGGGGCACCTACCGCATTGTGCCCAACGCCGCCACCAACGCCACCAGCTGGACCATTACATCCGACACGCCGGCATTTTATCCCGTAACGGAGGCCAATTTCTACCTGCCTTACCCGGCAGTGGAATTGTCTGCCGCACCCAACCTGCGTAAACCGCCTGTGCCTTACAAGTTCTAACGCCAAAAAACAACGACATGAACAAACTGCAATCCATCATATGCATCTTTACATTGAGCCTGCTTTGGGCATGCTCTAAAGACGACGGCCTGAGCGGCCCGCCCTCCGTGCGTTCCGTGACCCTGCTGGACTCAGCCCGGCAGGACAGTGCCTTCACCCGCGCCCTGCCCGGCACGCTGGTGCTCATTACCGGTGAGAACCTGAACGACATTACCGAAGTATCTTTCAACGGGCTGAGCGCATATTTCAATCCGACTTACAACACAAGTACCCACCTTATCATTACCATCCCGGACGAAGCGCCCACAGAGGCCACGGACCCGGATGTACAGAACCTGATCCACATCAAGACCACGCACGGGGAAACTTCATATTCCTTCGTGGTAGACATTCCACCACCTTCTATCTTCTCTATTTCCAACGAAAATGCCATGCCCGGCGATTCGCTGATCATTTACGGCTCCGCGCTCTGGCTGATCGAAAAGATCCAGTTCCCGGGCGGCCGTGAAGTGACCGCCGTCAACTCCAATCCCGAAGGCACCCGCGCGGGTCTCATCATGCCCAACCTCGGGTCGGACACCGGTCGCATCACCATTGTGGCAAAATACGGCAGCACCGTCTCCGACGGGCCGCTGAACGACCACCAGAGCGGCGATGTGGTGAGCAACTTCACCAACGACGGTGAAGCCGGCGAGCTGCCGCGTTTGAACTGGGCATGGTGGGGCGCAGACCGGAAGAACGACGCTACTTTGTTCCCCGGCACACGCGGCTACTATCTGCACTGCATTTTCGGTGGCGTTGCGGCCAACGATCCGGCCTGGTGGAACGGCGGGCGCTCCGGCAATTTCAATGAAGTGCCGATGTTTTCCGCCGCCGTCATGACTCATCAGGCCTCAGACTATGCGCTCAAATTTGAAGTGAACACCCGTGAGCCCTGGACCACCGCTATTTGCGTGCTGCGTTTCGGAGAAACGTACGCCTACCGCTTTACGCCGTTCACCGGCGCGCCGGGGCAGTCGTTCCATACGGAAAATAAATGGCAGACGGTAACCATCCCCCTGAGCGAATTCAAAACCGCCGCAGACGGCAAGGAAGGCACCGGCACCGGCGCCTCTTCCATGGGCCAGCTGCTGAAAGCGGGCGGAGTAGTGCCGTTCGGCTTCCGGATCATTTCGGAAGCGGAGCCGATCGAAGTATTCAGCGCGGCGTTCGATAATTTCAGGATCATAAAGGTTAACTAAAGATGAAAATAGCAAGAGGGATCTGGTTGTTAGGCCTGCTATGCACAACCGCGGGAGCATGTAACAAAAAGAACGGGGGAGACAGGTACAATGGCGGCGAACAGGGAACGGATACGACAGGGAACGTGGTAACACCTGCCGATCCCGCTACCGCCGCAACAATTGGCTTCTTCATGGATGGATGGTTGCAACGGAAGTTCACGGCGCCTGCCTTTGCGGAAAAGGCGCCGCCTTCCGGCGCTGCATATACAGTAACGGTAGACGCATCCGCCGTTGCCACGAAAATTTCCCCCGCACTGTTCGGTAACAATACCAATACCTGGATGACGCAAATGACCGATCAGCCGAAGCTGATCACGCACCTGACGAATTTCAAGCCGGGCATCCTGCGTTTTCCCGGCGGGAACATCAGCAGCGTTTACTTCTGGAACGGCGCTCCCGGCCAGGCCCCTGCAGACGCGCCTCCCAAGCTCCTGGATGCAGGCGGGGGAGTCGTAGACGCGGGTTACTGGTATGGCGGCAATACGGACGGCTGGACGCTGAGCGTGGAGAACTATTACCGCGTGTTGCAGCAGACCGGGAGCGAAGGCATCATCACTGTCAATTACGGGTATGCGCGTTACGGCACCGGCCCCGATCCGGTGGCGGCCGCCGCCCACCTGGCGGCAGACTGGGTGCGGGCAGACAAAGGCCGCACGCGGTACTGGGAAGTGGGCAACGAAAGCAACGGCGCATGGCAGGCAGGCTACCGCATAGATCCTTCACAGAATAAAGACGGGCAGCCGGCCTTCATCACCGGGGAACTGTACGGCAAACATTTTAAAGTATTCGCCGATTCCATGCGTAAAGCGGCGGCGGAGAACGGAAAACCCATTTTCATCGGCGCGCAGATGCTGGAGCATGAGCCTGCCAACTGGGCCACGGTTACCGATAAGGAATGGAATACCGGCGTGCTGCGGCAGGCGGCCGCTGCGGCGGATTATTACATTATCCATAGCTATTATACGCCTTACAATACCAATTCCAACCCGCCGGAAGTACTGGCGTCAGCAGAGGCTGTTACCAAAGCCATGGCAGACCATGTGGCGGCGGCGTTGAGCGCTGCCGGCGCGCCTGTGAAGCCGCTGGCGCTTACGGAGTGGAACATCTTCGCCGTAGGCTCGCAACAGATGGTGTCGCAGGTGGCAGGCATGCATGCCGTGATGGTGATAGGAGAGCTGATGCGCAACCGGTATGGGCTCGCCTGCCGCTGGGACCTGGCCAACAGCTGGGAGAACGGCAACGATCATGGTCTTTTCAGCCAGGGTGAAGCCGCTTCAGGCGAACAGCGCTGGGAGCCCAGGCCGGCTTTTTATTACCTCTATTATTTTCAGAAATGCCTGGGAGACCGCTTCATCAATGCAACCGTGTCGGACTCCAATAGCGGCATCAACGCTTATGCGTCTACCTTCAGTTCCGGTGAGGCCGGCGTTACCCTCGTCAATAGGTCCAGCTCCGCGCGCGACGTGCAGCTGGCCTTTAAGAACTTCAAGCCCGGCGCGCGTTATTACTGGTATGTGCTCACCGGCGGTGACGGCATCAGCAGCTTTTCCCGGAAAGTGTTCGTGAATGGTTCAGGCCCTTCAGGAATCGCAGGCGGCCCGGCGGATTATGCGTCCCTGAAGGCTTTCAGCGCAAGCGCCTCGCAGGGCGTGAAGGTGAGCCTGCCCCCGATGTCTGTAGTGTGCATGGTGATCGAAAAATAGTTTACA
>CBFHAF010000099.1:0-9949 GCA_965653435.1 uncultured Chitinophaga sp. | reverse complement strand
GGAGGAAAAATCGTCGCCCGTGATAATGGAGCCTGTTACCAGCGCGGCTGCCAGCCTTGCCCTGTTCACGCCGTCGCTTTCAGCGCCAAATACGATATGGTCGGCGTCCACATAATCGTACATGTACGACTGCCACCATCCGTAGCCGGTGCTGTTCATGGTATACTCGGTGTTGTCCAGGCTGCTGAAAGCATCGCAGGCGATGCGGCGCACGTGCACGTAGCGTGCGGTGGCGAGATTGGGAGAAATGGCCGCATATACCAGCATCCTGTTGTCCAGCACGCTGTCCAGGAAATGCATGCCTTTTTTGAATGCCTGCATGCCGGTGGTAACCGCGGGATCAAAGAAACGGTCAGATTCCTGCGCGCCATGGCCGAGGAAATCGATCTTGATCATTTCAAAACCCAGCGACTTCATGCGGTTAATGGTATGAACGATCCTTTGCTGCGTGGCCGGATGTGTGGGGTCCATCGCCCTTCCGCCGTCTATATCCAGCATGCGGCCGTTTTGCGTGGTCCATGTCTCTTTATAGGAATAACCGGAAGAGCCTTCCACTTTCCGGTCGGATTTGCCCCAGTCGGCAAAGGGCGTCCAGTATATGCCTGGCTTTAATCCTTTTTGTTTGCAATGGGCTACAAATTCGCTGAGCTTGCTCACGTCGCCGTCGATGCCGCCGGGCGTCATGTTGTCCCAGAACGCATCCAGGTCTATGAACAGCGTATGGTCCGCCGTTCTGAAGCCTTTAAGGCTGTCTGCGAAAAAATCCACCACCTTCATCGCCTGGTCGAACCGGATCTTTTCCCGCAGCACGCCCCAGCTGTTCCAGCCCATGGGCGTAGGGCCTTTCCAGTCGGCAACAGACCGCGGATGCAGCTGCCTGTTCCTTTTTGCGAATATTTCCATTCCCTCCCGCCAGTCTGCAAAAAAACCGATCATCATCTTCGGCGAAGACACCCAGCCATCAACTGGCAGCACTTTACCGTGCGTTATCACGTCATGCGTAATGGTGCTGTCTGTAAACCCGGCCAGCAGCGATACGCCTGCCGTTCTGCCTGTTTCGTTCCCTTTCAGCAAAAAGCCTGTCTTCCAGCTGTCCTGCTCCAGCGATCCCATCACCAGGCCCGTATTATCTTTTACATTGTATACAGCGCCCACCTCGCTTCCTTTGAAAGCCGCCCCGGCAAATGGCATGGCATTATACCTCGCCCACATGTCGTTATCGAAGGGCACATACAACGCCCGGTTGTCGCCCGGTTTGTTCCACAACAGGCTGTCTGTGGCCAGCGGCGTCATCGAAGCCGCGGCGCCTGCATGCTGCAGCCGCAATTGCGTAATAAAACCGTTATTGTTGCGGAAGATATAGAACAGCTGCTGCAACGAAGTGTCGCCCGCGAAAGAAATCGTATACAACCTGGCCTTGCCCAGGCTGGTCTGCACTTCGCTCACCTTGTAACCGGCCTTCCCTGCTTTCCGGCTGTCGCCCGGGCTTTCAGCCTGGTAGGCAGCATAAGCTCCCTTGATCATTACTTTCCCGTTCCAGGTGATATCGTACTGCCCCTTTTCCAGGTCGTACACGATCCTGCTTTTGTTCCCTAAAGGGATGATCAGCCCTGCCTGCTGTGCCATGGCGGGCACGGCGCACAATAAGCAGTATGAAAATATCACGGTGGTCAGGTTCGTGTAACGCATAGCGGTCATATTAAAAAGATGATCAAATATATTTACTGTTTCCCCGCGATGCCTGCCGGGGAAAAAAGGATGAACATTCCCACCATAATCATCAGCAGCAATCCGTAGTAAAGGTAACGGTTCTTCCAGGGCACAATATTCACCGCGGCCTCGCGGGGAAGCGAATATACTGCCTCCACAGGCTTCAGCCTGCCGATCAGCAGCATCATGGCCGATACGGCCACGAATAATATGGCCAGCACATGCAGGTAATGCAGCCCGGTATCAAACAGGAACTGCGTGGCGGCATACACGGCCACAAAAAAAATGATCCCGGCCTTTGCAGCCAGGGGCGGCACTTTTTTGGTCAGCAATCCCACTACCATGATCGTAAAAACGGGCACGCTGAAAAAGCTGCTCACCTTTTGAAGATAGTTATAAAAACCGCCGTCGAAATACATGATGTAGGGGGAAAAAATGATCGCTGCGATGGTAACGCCCGTTTGCAGGACCTTCCCGTTTCGCAGCAGCCTGCGCTCATCAGCGGGCGCGCCGTTCCGCTCCTGCCAGGGCTTGTAGAGGTTCATTATAAACAAGGTGCCGGTGCTGTTGAGCCCTGCGTTGAACGTGCTGAGCGCCCCGCCGAAAACCACGGCCGCCACCAGGCCGATGAAAACCGGCGGCAGGATGTCGCTCACCAGGCGCGGGAAAGCCGTGGCGGTGTTTTCGAGGCTGGGATACAGGTGTACGGCAATCAGCCCCGGCACGTTCAGCAAAAGCGGGGCGAACAATTTTCCCACGCAGGCAAGTGCAATGCCCTTCTGGCTCTCTTTCAGGTTTTTGGATGCCAGCGCTTCCTGCACGATATACTGCTCCATCCCCCAATAGTAGATGTTGATCAGCAGCATGCCGGTAAAGATCGTTCCGAACGGCAGCACATCGCCCGGCCCGCCGATGGCATTCAGATGTTCGCGCCGGGAAAGGGCAAGGGCCTCAACGCCGCGCCAGAGGTCGCCCCCGCCCAGGTAACGGAAGCCGTAATACACGATCATCACCCCACCTATCAGCATGCCTATGCCCTGCACCACGTCAGTGATCGTGATGGCCCGCAGGCCGCCGAGCACATTGTACAGCAGGCCGATCGTGCCTACCACCAGCACAATGAGCCTGATGGCGGAAAAATAGCTGATGCCCAGCCATTGATCGATATGGAAGATGCCGTTGACCGCCACGGCGCAGCCGTATAGAACGGAGGGAATGAGATTGACGAAATAACCCAGCAGGAAAACGATGGAAACGATCCGCTGGGTCTGCGCGTCGAAGCGTTTGGCCAGGAAGTCCGGCGTGGTGACCGCGCCGATCCGGAGGTACATGGGCATCAGGAACTCCGCCACCACCAGCATGGCCAGCACGGAGCTCATGCCCCATGCCATCACGGACATATTGGTGGTATAAACGAATTCGTTCTCCCCGATGAACTGGTTGGCGCTCATGTTCGTAAGGAACATGGAACTGCCGATCATCCAGAAACCCAGGCTGCGGTTGCCCAGGTAAAAACTGACAGGCGTTTGCTGCGTTCTTTTGCGCGTGGCAAAGAACGAAACAGCGGCAGCCGCAACCGTTACGAAAAGGAAGCTCAGAAGTATAGTAGGACTCATAAAAAAGCAATCATAATGACCCCCTGCGCAGGAGAACGGTCGGTATTACTTCCTGTATCTTTTCACGTTTCAGTACAAACTCGGCGGCCTTCTCGGCCATTTTGGAAAAATCCGTAGAATAGGTGGTGATGCCGTCGAAGATGATCTCTTTCACCACTTCGTCGTTATGCGAAAGGATGCCTACATCCTTGCCCAGCCTGAAACCCTTTGCCTTTGCGTCTTTCAGCATCTGCCAAAGCTCCGCGTTGTTGATGGTAAAATAAACATATCCTTTTTCGATGGAGCCGGGAATATATTCGGTGCGGATCAGGCTTTTGATCTTAAAGTCTTTTACAAACTTCTTATACGCTTCGATGATCTCTATCGGCGTGTCTGATGCGGGCCGGTGATAATGGATCATCCCCCGGAATTTACGTATCGCGGGCACCAGCTGCGAGAAAGCGGCGTACGACGATTTGCCGAACTCCTGCACGACATAGGAAAAATCGCCTTCCATCGCCTGGTAACGGTCGATCATCAGGAATTTATTCAACGGAAGCGTAGCCAGTATGCCGGCCGTACGTTTATGCGGGATGGGCGCCACCACGTACATGCCGTAACGGCCGCGGACGTTCGCAATGATGCTCTCCAGTACGTCGATATTGTTATGGTGGAAATAGATGTCGATTGTGGCAGGTGTGCCCAGGCTGTCGCGGAAGGTTTTGAAGAACACTTCCTGGAAGCTGTCGAACGCAAAAATGACCAGCGCGATGCGCAGGTTGTTTTCCGTGTTTTCCCTCGCTACATAAAAGCCGATCCGGTTCTTCGATTCCACGATGCCGCGGCTTACCAGTTCCTTGTATCCCTTTGCAATGGTTTCCCGCGCAAAGCCCAGCTCTTTGATCAGGTTATTCACCGAAGGAAGCATATCCCCGCGCTGGATCAGCTTATCGTTGATGGCATTGATAATACCCTGTACCAGCTGCTCGTGTTTGGACAATCCCTGGATGTTTTCCAGCTCCCTGATCTGTTCGTATATATCCTGCATTGCAATAATTGGTTAACAGCTATTTATAGCTGTACTATTCTATCCTACAATGTAAATATATCCAACAGTTCTGAAAAATCAAATTCTTTGGCTTTATGGCACTACCCGCTCCGCGATCTTCGCCGCGAAATCATCGAGGCTCATATTCCCTGTATTGCTCAATATAATGATAGTGGACCCTTCTTCCAGGATGTGGAATATCATCGCCTGTGCGCCCATGATCCGGCCGGGGCGTTTTATGATCGTAAAGTTCCTGTTATTGATCCCGTAATCCTTATATACCCACACGCCGAACCCGTATTCACCCATGCCGGAAACGAACATGCTGTCCAGCGAGGCCTGTTTCAGCAGCCGCTTTCCAAACAGCGCGCCGGTAAATACCGCCAGGTCGTTTACCGTGGAATACATACAGCCGGCGGCATACCAGTTTTCCATGTACACGGGCAGGTCAGGCACCAGTTTTTTCAGGTCATCGCGCTGGAAATAAGTGTCCGCCAGTCCGGCTACAATGTCCTGCTGGTACAGCACTCCCGTGTTCTGCAACCCGAGCGGTTGCAGGATGGCTTCCGTCACGGCCCGCCCATAAGTTTTGCCGGTTATACTTTCGATGATCTTTCCCAGTACAATATAATCCGCATTGTTATAGTCGAACGTTTTGCCCGGCTCGTTGGCCAGCTTGCCGCACAAACCCAGCAGCTCATCAGGGGTACGCGGCTTCTGGTATAGCGGCAAACCATTTATCAGCGCGCTCTCCATGGAGGTTACCGTATCGATGTTCGCAATACCTGAAGTGTGGTTCAGCAGCTGGCGGATGGTCGCCCTGCCGCTTTCTCCTTTAAAATCAGGCAGGTAATCCGTGATGCGCTTGTTTACATCCAGCTTTCCCTGTTCCGCCAGCTGCATAATGAGCACGGATGTGAAGAGCTTGGTGATGGATGCGATCTTGTATTTCGTTTCGGTCTTATTGGGAACTCCGAATTGGAAATTCGCCATACCGAAACTCTTCCGGTAAACGACGCCGGTCTTGTTCCGGATGAGAACAGTTCCGTTGAAATGATCTTTCGCAGCTACGGTATCTATAAAAAGCGCGGCGCGCGACTGCGCGGATGCGACCACAGGCACAAGCATTAAAATGAAAAGGATCCGTTTCATGCGGGGATGTGTTTATTTTCCGAGGTTACAACGCCGTCAAAAAGACAAACAGGTATAGTTTCCATGATCTTTCTGCATTGCGGTCAGTTATTTGTCAAGGTACCGCTTTTTCTACATTTTATTAAATAGAAGGGGTAATTCTCCATGATCTCCGTGATCTCATACAGCCCTGCTTTGCCAAATTCCGCATGGATCGAGTCCCTGTCGTAAAAGAACATTTTAACGCCACCGAACATTTCATACCGGTCCTTACCGATCAGCTGGCCCTGCCCGTAAGTAGGCGCGTCTTTGGAAATGACGGTAAAAACCATGCAGCCGTTTTCAGAAAGCTGGTCATAGCAGTCGCTGATCAGCTTAGCCCTTTCGCCGCTGTCCAGCAAATGGATCAGGGCATAACAAAATATGCCGTCGTATTTATTGTGGTCAAAAGGCATACCGGTCACGGAACCATGGTGTATGGTCATAGCTGAACCGTAATGTTTCTTTGCCATTTCGATCGCCGTTTTCGATATCTCGATCCCGGTCACCTTGATCCCGCTGTCTGTAAAGATCTTCGCATTCCTTCCGTAGCCGATGCCGGGGACCAGGATATTCTTTACCGATTCACGCACAAAAAGGTCCCGCGTCAATACCGCAGATCTTGACGGCTCAAAGCCCCACATCTCGTGTTTTTCGTTGAAGGCAGATTCCCAGAATTCCGGTTTGCCGGTTTCATTTGCCATAGCCTCTTATAATTTTTGCAACTAAGTTACATAATCTAAAGCTGTTCTTAAACAGACAAACTATCACTGCTGTTGCATATTATTTTTTCCGCACCGCACAACCTTTACGGATACGTTGCCGTAATATCTATTATCCCAAAATCATTCTCTGCTGCTGTTGTTCACAGCGCCTTTCCCTGCTGCCTATCATGATTTTTTTAATCCATTTATGATTATTAACAATCTAAAATTGTGATTACTATGAAAATCAATTCCACACAGGCTGCCGGCCTTACTCTCCGCATCCCCGGCATATTTGCAGCGGCACTGTCCGGCGCGCTGCTGTTGCACGGCTGTAAAAAATTTGACGACAAACCCAACAAAGCAGTAACACTTGAGCTCATCGCAGACAATCTTGTTTCTCCCCTCGGCGCCACCGAAGCGCCGGACAACACCGGGCGGCTGTTCATTCTCGACCAGGTAGGGAAGGTCTGGATCGTGGACAAGGACGGCAATAAGCTGCCCTCTCCATTCATTGATGTTACCGGCATAATGGTACCGCTGAATGCGGGCTACGACGAACGCGGGCTGCTGGGCTTCGCTTTCCACCCGGATTACAAACAGAACGGCAAATTCTACATCTATTACACCCGCCCGCGGCGCGAAGGCACCAGCTTCAACAACCTGAGCCGCATCGCGGAATTCAAGGTTTCGGCGAATTCCAACATGGCGGACATGGCTTCAGAAAAAGTGCTGCTCGACCTGGATGACCCGCAAGGCAACCACAACGGCGGCACGCTTGCATTCGGGCCAGACGGCTACCTCTACATCGCCATTGGCGATGGCGGCGGCGCAAACGATGTAGGACCAGGGCATGTAATGGACTGGTACCTTCCCAACGCAGGCGGCAACGGGCAGGACATCGACTCCAACCTGTTCGGCAACATCCTGCGGATAGATGTGAACAGCGGCAGCCCCTACAGCATCCCCGCCGGCAATCCTTTCGTGGGCAAGGCCTGGAAGGATGAAATTTGGGCTTACGGCTTCCGCAACCCCTTCCGTTTTTCGTTCGACATGGGCGGCAACCATTGGCTGTATGCCGGGGATGCAGGCCAGGTATTGTATGAAGAGATCGATGTGGTAACGAAAGGCGGAAATTACGGGTGGAACGTAAAAGAAGGCACCCATTGCTTCAACGCGGCCAACAACAGCGTAGTGCTGCCCAGCTGCCCTGATGAGGATACCTCCGGCATGGACCTCATCGACCCGGTGATAGAGATCAACAACAGTAACAACCCGGCGGGCGGCAGGATGACCACCGTTATCGGCGGCAATGTTTACCGCGGGAACAAGATCCCCGAATTCAGGGGCAAGTACCTGTTCGGAAGTTTTTCACAGCCCGGCAATACGCCCAACGGCGAGCTGTTTATCTCCAGCCCCCGCAGCGGCGGCGGCTTATGGTCTTACACGGAAGTAACGCTGAAGGACAAACCGTCAGACCTGGGCTATTACCTCAAAGGTTTCGGGCAGGATATGGAAGGGGAAGTATACCTCACCGTTTCCAGTATGGCCGGCCCCTCGGGCAATACCGGGAAAGTATTTAAACTCGTGAAGGAAAAAGGCCACGGGCACGATGATGATGACGACAACCGCGGTTACGGCGGAAAAAAATAACCCGCTGCCATAAATTGAGAAAAGGGCTGTCCTGCCAGGCCGGGGCGGCCTTTTTTATGGAAAAAACTTTCCCGTCCGCTACTACCATACCCCGTTTCAATTGTCTCATAGTAATAAAAGCGCATCCGGCAGGGTAATTGTTGCTGAAACGGCCAGAACTCTTGTTCCCGTTATGAAACATACCGTTCCGGCCGGAGATCGCAAACATACTATGAGCAACACAAAACAGACAAGCGGCCTTTGCCGCGCCCTTGCGGCATGTATGATGATACTGTCTGCCGCCGGCGCAAAAGCCCAGAAAACCCTGGACCTGGATGTAACGGGCTCCTGGATGCAGTATAGCGACGCGCCCAACTCCCTGTACCATCACCTCGCAGCGGAAGCTTTCGTTTACCTGGACAAACGGGCGAAAGAAGTGGCCGCCCTGCATTCGCTTACCGGATGGCAACAGCGGCAGCAATGGCTGCGGCGCACTTTGCAGGAAGCAGTGGGCACATTCCCCGAAAAAACGCCGTTGAACGCGAAAGTGACCGCCGTGCACCGGAAAGACGGCTACAGGGTGGAAAACATCATTTACGAATCCATGCCCGGGCTGTATGTAACAGGCTCCCTGTTCATTCCCTCGGGGCTGAAGAAAGGCATGAAAGCCCCGGCGGTCATTTATTGCAGCGGCCATTCCGCCACCGGTTACCGCTCTCCCGCATACCAGCGGGTGATGCTGAACCTCGTGAAAAAAGGATTCGTCGTATTCGCCTTCGACCCCGTGGGGCAGGGCGAGCGGCTGGAATATTATGACACGGCGGCCCGTAAGTCGCGCCACAAATGGCCGTCGAACGAGCACTCTTATCCCGGCGTGCAGGTGTTCATGACCGGCAACACCCTGGCTATGTACATGATATGGGACGGTATACGGGCGGTGGACTTCCTGCTTACCCGCAAAGAAACAGATCCCGCGCGGATCGCCATTACCGGGCGCTCCGGCGGCGGTACCCAAAGCGCCTACATCGCCGCTTTCGACGAGCGGATCGAAGTAGTGGCGCCGGAAAACTACATCACGAATTTCACACGCCTTTTCCAGTCCATCGGCCCGCAGGACGCGGAGCAAAATTTTTTCAACGGCATAGCCCGCGGCCTGGACATGAACGACCTCCTGATGGTGCGCGCACCCAAACCCGCCCTGATGATCACTACCACGAGAGACATGTTCTCCATCCAGGGCTCCGCCGAAGCCGCCGCTGAAGTATCCGCCATGTATGCAGCTTATGGCAAACAGGGAGATTTTATGATGGTGACGGACGATGCGCCGCATGCGTCCACCCAGAAGAACAGGGAAGCCTTGTATGCCTTCCTGCAAAAACATCTCCACCAGCCCGGCGCGCCGCAGGATGAAGAAGTGCAGCCGCTGAGCGCGCAGGAGCTGCAGGTAACGCCAACGGGCCAGGTACATACTTCTATGAAAGGAGAAAACATTTTCAGCCTCAATCTTAAGGCCGCGCAGAAAAAACACGAAGCGCTGCTGGCGGCCAGGAAACAAATGCCCGCATATTTTCCCGCCATGCTGGATTCCGCGGCGAAGCTCTCCGGTTACCGCGCCCCGGGGAAAGATAAAGCGCCCGTATTCACCGGCCGCCTGCAAAGGGATGGTTATGTGATAGAGAAGTACTTCGCCTCCGGTGAAGGCAGCTATGTGATCCCTTACCTGCTGATGAAGCCGGATAATGCCGGCACTAAAGCGATCCTATGGCTGAGCCCCGCTGGAAAAGCCGCAGATGCTACGGTTGGCGGAGAAATGGAAAGGCTGGTAAAAAACGGATTCACCGTGCTGGCGCCGGACCTCATAGGCACCGGCGAAACCGGCCCGGGGAAATTCATAGGCGATTCCTACATCGACAGTATCTCCTATAATATTTGGTTCGCTTCCGTCCAGACCGGCCGCAGCATCACCGGCATCCGAGCGGGCGATGTGGTGCGGCTCGCACAATTTCTCGGAAAAACAGGCATCAGCGATGTATTCTGTATTGCGCTGAACGGAATGGCGCCTGTATTGCTGCATGCCGCGGCTTTCGATA
>CBFHAF010000098.1:0-10011 GCA_965653435.1 uncultured Chitinophaga sp. | reverse complement strand
AAGCAGGCGACAAGATTATCACCCGCTTATCATCAACCAAAATCTAAATCGAGATCTTTAATGATGTCGTATGCACGGAACATGGGCCCGCGCACAATGTCTTTATTGGTTGAAATGTTTGCTAGTAAAGGATTTGAACTATTACTGCATGTCTGGCCAATGGTTTGATCGGATATAGAACTATAATCCCATATCAAACAGTTTGATAATATCTTTTTCATAAGCGGCAGATTCTGGTACCGTAAACATACCAAGCTCTCAGCAATTTCCAATCTGCCGCTTATCCGGGAAATGCCCGGTCAAGACAAGTTCAGTGGGAATGTTTTTAAGAGGTTGAGCAATACGGTGTATAATTCTTCGTGACGGTAGTTGTACCTGAACTCGCATTCTTTCAGGTGCAGGTAAGCCGTATTCCGGTTGAGCCCTTTGAACTTGGCCAGGCGGTGCTTGGTGAGGCCCCAGAACCCGTCCACATCGTCCAGCCCGGATTTCGCCGCATCCACCTCGTGGTGGTGGTTGCCCAAATGGTATAAACGGTATTGCCCAAGGTCTACCACACCATTGAAACGGCGGATACGCTCGGCGCTGCCCACCGTTTCCAGCACGGAACGGCCGCGGGCGATAGCCTGGATCATGGACCTGCTCACGTCGGGAAGTATCTCCGTGAACACCTTGTTATCCTGCTTGTAAATACCGAAAATTACCGGCTTGATGATGCGGTCTACGTCCGTCTTAACAGCTACGGCCGTATCATGGCCCAGGTGGAGGGAATTAGCCCTGTGCGCCCAGGAGGCGGCACTGGTGGCGGTTTCAGGTTGCAACGACTCGCAATATTTTACGATCTGCAACCTTATCTTTTTCAGGTAACTGTTGATGGTTACCCTGCTGACGCCGCTGATATTCGCTATCTGCGTGGCCGTCAGGTCTTCGGAGAATAACTTAAGTATCTCCTTAAATTTGCGCTCGGACAAATGAGCGCCCTTCAGGAACTTATTTTTCATGGACTAAGAGGTTAGAAATGGCAGTCTAAACCTCATACTTTTTCCCCGCTATATATAATGCTTTATTATAAGCGGCGATTTGTGTGTGATGAGCGCACCCTACTAGATTATTTTATGGAGAGGGCAAAAAAAATCCGTGGCGTTGAGCCACGGACTATGATCTTACAGGAATCACATGCAGAATAATTATCATGCCCCTGTTATATTAATTTGTTTAAACGGCTGTAATCAATGATGAGCGTATCAATCCTGCTTGTCTTCTTCCAGCCCCAGTTCCTTCATTTCAAGGTCTTTCTCCTCATCCAGCGCTTTCCACAATTCCTTCTTCTGCGCCTTCTTCTTCAGGGCCTTTTCCATCCATAGCAGCATCGCCGGCAGGATCGTCAGGTTCGTTACCATCGCCATTACCAGCGTCAGCGACGTCAGCCAGCCCAGCGCTTTCGTGCCCTGGAACTCGGAGAACGCGAAGATCATAAAGCCCGCAAACAGGATCAGGGATGTGTAAATAATACTCAAACCCGTTTCGTTGATGGTCTGTCTAACGGTAGCGGATATGTCAAAATTATTCAGCGGCAGCTCCTGCTTGAAATTCACCAGAAAACGTATCGTCACGTCTATCGCGATGCCCAGCGCTATGCTGAAAACCAGTACAGTGGAAGGTTTGATGGCAATATCCAGCCATCCCATCACACCGGCCGTTACCAGCAGCGGGATAATGTTGGGCACCAGCGAAATAATAAGCATGCGCCAGGAACGGAACAGGTACAGCATGCAGAACACGATCAGCACAAAAGCCAGCAGGATGCTCTCCAGCAGGCCGTTGATGATGAAGCGGCTGCCTTCCAGGAAGATGATGCTCGTACCCGTAAAGGTCACATTGTAATGTGCCGTGTCAAATATCTGGTTCACATGCGGGCGCAGCGAATCGATGAGGCGCGGCAGCTCCACGGAGCCGACATCCGCCATGCTCACGCTCATACGCCCCACCTGGCGGGAACTGTCCATGAAGGATGATACCAGCTTGGTGAACACGGAGGCATTGTCGCCCCCCTTCATGCGGAGGTAAGGCGCCAGGAAGCCGATGTCAAACTGGTTTGGAATGGCATAGTTCAGGCTGTCCCCGTTATAATACGCCTGCTTCGCGAATTTGATGCCCTCGGCTACGGACAGCGGGCGGGCAAATGCCGGCTGCTGCGCAATGATCGCCCCCAGCTCATCCAGCTTGGTAAGCGTTTGCAGGTTCACCACCCCGTTCTTTTTCTTCGTATCTATTACGATCTCAAGCGGCATCACGCCTTTGAAGTTCTTTTCAAAGAATTTGAGATCAGTATACAGCTTGTCTTTTTTCGGGATATCGTCCACGATATAACCTACCGGCTTCAGGCGCATCATGCCCAGGACGGCGGCCAGCACCATCAGGCCGGTGAACAGGTACACCATGGGACGGTATTTGAACACCAGGGTGTTCAGCAGGTTAAGCACCGAGCGGCAGAGCTTATTGTCGAGGTAACTGGTGTGTTTGGTTTTGGGCGGAGGCAGGTAGCTCAGCACGGCAGGCAGGAAGATGAAGGAGATGAGGAATACCAGCATGATATTCACCCCGGCCACCACGCCAAAATGTTTGAGCAATTCGCTCCTCGTAAAATAGAATACCCCGAAACCAATGGCAGCCGTGAGGTTGGTGAACAGCGTCACGATACCCATGCGTTGCACCATACGCACCAGCGCGGTCATCTTTTCGCCGTGAACGGCATATTCCGTATGGTATTTGTTGAGGAAATATACACAGTTAGGAATCCCAATTACCACGATCAGCGGCGGGATAAGGCCGGTGAGCAGGGTGATCTTATAGCCGCAGAGCACAATGGTGCCCACAGACCATATCACGCCCATCGCCACCACGATCATACTCATCAACACGGCGCTGAAGGAGCGGAAAAATATCAGCAGGATGAACGCAGTAAGCACAAAAGAGATGGCCAGGAACATCTTCAGCTCATCCGCCACCTTGGTAGCCATGATGGTCCTGATCATGGGAAGGCCGCTCAGCTTTACATCCAGGTTGTGCTCTTTACCAAAAGCCCTCGCCGTTTTAGAGATCGCTTCCACTACTTTAATGCGCCCCGCGGAGTTGAGCACATCTTTATTGATGTGCACCGCCAGCAGGTAAATATTGCCTTTAGGGCTGTATAACAATCCTTTGTAGAAAGGAAGGGAATAAAAAATACTTGCCAGGCTGTCCAGCTCCGCCTGCGTCTGGGGTACGGGCTGGAAAAGGTTGACCGCCCGGAGCTTGCGGGTGCTGTCGTCCTTCACGAGGTTCACGGCTACGGGTATACTCAGGGTGTTCTCCACGGCAGGTATCTTCCGCAGGTCCTCATTCAGCTTTACGTAGGAAGAAAAGAAGGGCAGGCTGAAAAGGCTGTCGGTTTCGATCCCTATCACCATCATATTGCCGTCTTCCCCGAATTGCTTCTTAAATGACTGGTATTCAATCCATTTAGAATTATCCCTGGGAATCGCGCCGGTAAATTCATAAGACAACTCCACCTTGCTGGCATAATATGCCATGATGCCCGTGCCTATAAACAACAAAGCCAGAAGCCACAAACGGAATTTTAATACAAAACCTGCCAGGCGCTGCCACATATTTTTTCTTGGTTTGATTTGGTAAAGGCCATAAAGGTAACCATTCATTATGATTTATGCATAAGAGATAATTCGTAATTGTTACATTTGGACTATGTTCCTCCGATCGTTGTTGTGCCTGCTTCTTTTCGCCCCCGGGGCGTATGCCCAGTTGCTGCCAATCGGGCACTGGCGGGAGCATTTCCCCTGCCGGGAGGCCATTGCAGTGGCCGCCGGCCGGGACCTTGTTTTTTGCGCCACCCCCTACAGCTTGTTCTCCGTTTCACAGCCGGGCCATGAATTTACCCGCTACAGCAAAGTAAACGGCCCGCACGATGCGGGGATTGCCGCCATCGGCTGGCACGAAGGCAGCGCATCGCTCGTGATCGCCTACCGGAACAGCAACCTGGATGTGCTGCGGAACGAAAACACGGTGAACGTCCCGGAGATCATGCAACGGCAAACCTCCGGCGACAAGCGGATCCGGCACATCGCTTTCAGCGGGCAACGTGCATTGCTGTCCACCGGCCTTGGCATTATCGTGCTGAACCTGGGCCGGGATGAAATAGAGGATACCTGGCTACCCGAGCAGGGCGGCAGGGTGTTTTCAACGGCAGTGAACGGAAGCACCTGCTACGCCGCCACCTCCGCAGGCGTCAAAAGGGCCTCCCTGCAAAGCGGCAACCTCGCGGACCACCGCAGCTGGACTGATGTTTCCACCGGCCTTCCCTCCCAGCCCATGACGGAGATCGCGGTATCAGGTACTTTGGTGATCGGCCGGGTGAGTGATACCATTTTTTCTTTACAGGGCGATGCCTGGGTGAAATGGTTTATCTCTTCGACACCGGCGCAGCGCCTTTCAGTACAGTCCGGTAATATCCTGCTGAGCCAGGCGGGCAAAGTGCTGCGGCTTTCGCCTCAGGCCGCGGTAATAGCGGAATACAGCCAGGCCGGACTGATCAGTTCGCCGATGGATGCGGTGCTCACCGGCAACAGCACATGGATCGCAGACGGGCGGAATGGCCTGGTGCTGTATGAAAACGGGGTATATACATCGTTAACTCCCAACGCACCGGCAGGCATTGCCACCGGCGACCTTCTCATTCACAACAACGCCCTCTGGGCTGCTTCAGGCGGGGTCAATGCTACCTGGCAGGCAACGGGCAACATGCAGGGGCTTTACCGTTTTGAGCAGGAAGAATGGCATAACTACGCCTTCCCCTTACCTTATCACGATATCATTTCATTGTCGGCCAAAGGGCAGGAAGTGTATGCCGGTTCATTCGGCGGCGGACTGCTCACTATTCCCGAAGGCGGCGCTTATACAGGCATCAGGCCATTGGGCGATTCGCTGGTCAGCGGGCTGGCGGCGGACGCGGAAGGTTACCTCTGGGCAAGCTCCTACGGCGCAAACGGCAACCTGCTGGTGAAACGGAAGGACGATACCTGGCAACGCTTCACCATACCTATTTTTCATACCGCGAATGCGGTGAGCCAGATCCTGATAGACGACAGCAATCAAAAATGGATCGTGTCGCCGCGGGGCAGCGGGGTGCTCGTATTGAACCATGGCGCCACGGTCGAGAATACGCAGGATGACCAGTGGAAGCTGCTCCAGACGGGCACGGGCAGGGGCAATCTTCCTTCCGGCGAGGTGTATTGCCTGGCGAAAGACAAGGAAGGATGGATCTGGATCGGCACGGCCCGTGGCGTCGGTGTGGTGCAATGCGCGCCGGAAGTATTTGGCTCAACGGGCTGCGATGCCATCTGGCCCGTAGTACGCCAGGATAATTTCGCCGGTTACCTCTTTCAGAACGAAAGGGTGAACACGATCGCTGTAGACGGCGCCAACCGAAAATGGGTCGGCACGCAGAACGGCGCATGGCTCATCAGTGCAGACGGCAGCCGGATCATTCAGCAATTCAACACCGCTAACAGCCCCCTCCCCGATAACATCATCCACCGCATCGCGGTACACCCGGAAACAGGGGAAGTATTTTTCGCCACAGCGGCCGGGCTCATCTCCTGGCGCGGCACGGCCACGGAAGGCACGCTGCAGCAGGGCAATAGTGTGATGGCATTCCCTAACCCTGTGCCGCATGGCTATGAAGGTACCATCGCCATCCGCGGGCTGGTGCAGAATGCTATCGTCAAGATCACCGATATTACAGGCAAACTCGTTTACCAAACCCGTGCCCAGGGCGGCCAGGCCGTATGGAACGGGAAGGACTACACGGGTTACCGCCCTCAGAGCGGCGTATACCTTGTGCTGGCCTCTGATGAAACGGGGAAAGAAAAGATCGTCACGAAGCTGGTATTTATCCGCTGATCACCGAATTTTGCCAACATGCTGCACAAAACACCGGGTATCGTATTACGGACCGTTAAATATGGGGACACCAGCCTCATCATGAGCATCTTCACGGAGCTGTTCGGCGTGCAGTCCTATATCGTGAACGGCGTTCGCTCGTCCAAGCCCAAAGCCTCCAAAGGCAATATCCTCCAGCCCGGCAACATCCTGGATCTCGTGGTATACCATCACGAACAAAAGAATATCCAGCGCATCTCGGAATTCAAGCTCGGGCATGTATACACTTCCATGCATGTGAACATCGTAAAGAATACCGTGGCGCTTTACCTGATAGAACTGCTGCAGAAAGTGATGAAACAGCCGGAGCACACGCCCGAGCTGTACCATTTCGCGGAAAGCACTTTCAAAGCGCTGGATACCGAATCCACACCGGTAGCTGCTAACCTGCCGCTGTTCTTTACGCTGAAACTGGCTGCCCACCTGGGTTTCCACTTCGGCGGCCATTATTCTGAATACACGCCCTACCTGGATCTGCAGGAAGGTGTATTTACAGACCTCCCACCGCATCATACCAATTACCTGGATGAAGTCAGCAGCGCCATTACAGACCGCCTGCAAAGCATCCGCGTTTTCGCGGACCTCGAAAAAATTGAATTGAACAAAGAACGGAGAAGGAATATGCTCTATGCTTACCTGGAGTTCTACAAACTGCACCTGCCCGACTTCACCGAGCTGCAATCGCCACCCATCCTGCATGAGATACTGGGGTGATCATTTCCCGTAATACTTCAGCTCGGTCGTATTCCCGTCGAACACGGCATAGGAATTATAGTTGAGCCAGTCGCCCAGGTTGATGTAACGGCTGTGCTCGCCCACTTTCAGGTCCAGCGGCAGGTGCCGGTGGCCGAAAATAAAATAATCGAAATGTTCTTTTTGCAGGATCTCCCTGCTGTAGATCGCCAGCCATTCATTCTCTTCGCCTAAAAACTGCTCCAGCTGCGAACCGGTGGCAGCACGGCTTTTCCGGCTCCAGTAGTTGGCCATGGAAATGCCCCAGTTGGGCGGGATGCACGAAAACAGCCAGCGGCAAACGGGGTTGCGGAATATCTTTTTCAGGAACTTATAACCATGGTCGCCCGGACCAAGGCCGTCGCCATGGCCGATATAAAATCTTTTCCCGCCGATGGTATACTGCTGCGGCTCGAAGTAAACGGGGATCTCCAGCTCTTCTTCAAAATACCCGTCCATCCACATATCATGGTTGCCGATGAACACGGAGAAACCGATGCCTTTGTCCCGCAGTTCAGCCAGCTTGCCCAGCAGGCGGGTATATCCTTTCGGGATCACGTGCTTGTATTCGAACCAGAAATCGAAAAGGTCTCCTACCAGGAAGATGTGCGCCGCGTCTTTCGCCGCTTCGTCCAGCCACTGAACAACGAGGCGCTCCCTGTCCCTGCTCTTCTCCATATCCGGAGCGCCCAGGTGGAAGTCTGATGCAAAATAAACGCGCTTGCCCGGTGGTACTGGTATTTCCATTAAACGGTATTCTTCTTAAAATGTAAAATGCAAAAGTGATGAATTCCTTTTGCATTTTACAAGTATTGTATTCAATAAATCATGTTATTCATCCAGCAGGAAAACGTATACTTCCTTGGGCCCGTGCACGCCTACCACCAGTGTTTTCTCGATATCCGCGGTACGGCTTGGGCCTGTGGCGAATGAGATCATGGAGGGCAGCTGGCCGGGGTATTTTTCCTTCACTTTATTGATCCCGTCTTTCAGGTCGAACACGAGCTGGTGCGTATAGGCCACCACGATGTGAACGGGGGCGTATACCGGCAGCGAACGGCCCGAAGGTTGCGCCGCGCTCATGATGATGGTGCCTGTGCGGGCAATAAGGTATTCGCAGTCCGTAATGGCGGCGTCGAGCGTATGCACATCGCCTACGTTGATGTACGCCGGGTTATACGGGGCCAGGATGTTTTCCAGGGAAGGAGTTTTGCAATGAACATGTGTCCATTCCTTATTCTCCACGAGGGTTTGCAGGTTTTCGGCCAGCTCGTCGCGGGACGAGCAGAAGATGAATTTGCCCTGGAGTTTGGAGAACTCTTCGGCGAATTTTATCTCAAGTCCGTCATGCGCTGTTTCGAATACGGAATTATTGCCTTCTGCATTGGGGAAAGGCAGCTGAACCGGTTGGCTCAGCGCGTTTCTTACCCTTTTAAGAATATTTTCTTTTGCCGGAGATACTTTCATGTTGACCCCTATTCTGAAATGACGTTTGCCGGTGAAGGATTGATGATGTCTGTAGGATGAACACCGTCTGTGGTCATACCTTCCTTGTTAGGCACCAGGTGCTCCCTGTGCGTTTCATACGGGCGTTTGCCGATGAGGCGCTCCAGGTCGTCTTTGTACAGCACTTCTTTCTTCAGCAGCTCCTGCGCCAGCAGCTTCACATTGTCCAGCTTCTCGGAAAGCAGCGCCTTGGTGCGGGCATATGCTTTTTCGATCAGCAGCCTTACTTCCGTGTCGATCATTTTGGCGGTCTCTTCGGAATAAGGTTTGGTGAACGCCTGTTCGCTGTTGGGATCGTAGAAGGATACATTCCCCACTTTGTCGTTCATACCGTACACGGTCACCATGGCATAAGCCATGCGGGTGATCACCTGCAGGTCGTTCTGCGCCCCGGTGGAGATCTTGCCGAATACGAGGTCTTCCACCACACGGCCGCCAAGGGTCATGCAGATATCGTCCATCAGCTGTTCGGTGTTGTACAGGTATTGTTCTTTCGGAAGGTACTGTGCGTAACCCAGGGCAGCAACGCCGCGGGGCACGATGGTCACTTTCACGAGCGGGTTGGCATGTTCGAGGTACCAGCCGCAGATGGCGTGGCCCGCTTCGTGGTAAGCGATCACTTCTTTCTCTTCCGGTGAAATGATCTTGTTCTTTTTCTCCAGGCCACCGATCACGCGGTCGATCGCGTCGTTGAAGTCTTCCATTTCCACTTCGGTCTTCCCTTTACGCGCAGCAATAAGGGCGGCCTCGTTACAAACGTTCGCGATGTCCGCGCCGGCAAAACCGGGTGTCATGGAGGCGAGCCGCTTGATATCGAGGTTCGGGGAAGTCTTGATGGGTTTCAGATGCACGTTGAAGATGTGCTCGCGCCCGTTCAGGTCCGGCTTGTCGATGGAGATCTGGCGGTCGAAGCGGCCGGGGCGCAGCAATGCACTGTCCAGCACGTCCGGCCGGTTGGTAGCGGCGAGAATGATGATCCCGCTGTCTGTACCGAAACCGTCCATTTCGACGAGCAGCTGGTTGAGGGTGTTCTCGCGCTCGTCGTTGCTCATCATCACGTTCTTTCCACGGGCACGGCCGATCGCATCTATTTCATCGATAAAGATGATACAGGGTGCTTTTTCACGGGCCTGCTTGAACAGGTCGCGCACACGGCTGGCGCCTACGCCTACGAACAGTTCCACGAAATCGGAACCGCTCATGGAGAAGAAAGGCACCTGCGCTTCGCCTGCCATGGCTTTTGCCAGCAGGGTCTTGCCGGTGCCCGGAGGACCTACCAGCAGCGCGCCTTTGGGTATTTTACCACCGAGCGAGGTGTATTTTTTCGGGTTTTTGAGGAAATCCACAATTTCCATCACTTCCACTTTGGCTTCGTCGAGACCGGCCACATCATTGAAGGTGATGGTCACGCGGGTGCCTTTGTCGAAGAGGGTGGCTTTGGATTTGCCGATGTTGAAGATGCCGCCTGGCCCGCCGCTTCCGCCGGAAGGGCCGCCCATTTTACGCATCAGCAATACCCACATGCCTATCAACAGCAGTATGGGCAGTAATATCTGCATCAGCGGTTCAAACCAGTTGGGCCGGTCTATGTAAGACACGTTCATCTGGTCTGCCAGCGGCATGTCTGTCTGTGCTTTGTCCAGTTCCTTCTGGAAGCTTTCTACGCTGCCGATGGTGAACTGGAAATGCGGGCCGGGATTTTCGCTCCCGAAACGGCCTTTGGATACGTTTTCGTATTTAGGGTCTTTCAGCCTGTCTTTCTTGATATATACTTCC
>CBFHAF010000097.1:0-10016 GCA_965653435.1 uncultured Chitinophaga sp. | reverse complement strand
CGGCGGGCACGCTGAAGACGGACACCGGGACCTTCGGCATCATGACCTTCGCCGTGATCGTGATCATTGCCGCGCTGGCATTTTTCCCTTCACTGGCGCTGGGCCCGATCGCGGAATATTTCTCCCTGTATCAATAAAAAAATATTGAATGACCATGAGAACAAAAGATAACACACTGTTCCCGGCGGCCCTGGTAAAAGAAAGCCTGAAACAGTCCCTCGTAAAGCTGAATCCCCGGCTGCTGATCAAAAACCCGGTGATGTTCACCGTAGAGCTGGGCACTATCGTGATGCTGATCGTGACGCTTTGGGCTTTATTCACCGGTAACGTTTCGCAGGGCAGCTTCGGTTACAATCTCACTATTTTTATTGTGCTGCTGCTCACCGTGCTGTTCGGCAACTTCGCGGAAGCCATTGCGGAAGCCCGCGGTAAAGCCCAGGCCGAGAGCCTGCGCAAAACCAGGGAAGAAACCCCGGCCAAAAAGATACTGGCGGTAGGCGAGATATTCACTGATGAGATCAAGGTAGTGTCTTCATCGCAGCTAAAAAAAGGCGACCTGTTCGTTTGCGAACCAGGCGATGTGATACCTGCTGACGGCGAGATCGTGAAAGGCCTTGCCAGCATAGACGAGTCAGCCATCACCGGCGAAAGCGCCCCCGTGATCCGCGAGGCCGGCGGCGACAAGAGCAGCGTGGTAGGGGGTACCAAAGTGCTCAGCGACCGCATCGTGGTGAAAGTGACCACCGAAGCCGGCGAATCGTTCCTGGATAAAATGATCGCGCTGGTAGAAGGCGCCACCCGCCAGAAAACGCCGAACGAAATAGCGCTTACCATCCTGCTTGCCAGCTTCACCCTGGTGTTTATTATCGTATGCGTTACGCTAAAGCCGTTCGCGGACTATGCTAACACCCCTATCACCATTGCCGCGTTCATTTCACTTTTCGTATGCCTCATTCCGACTACCATTGGCGGCCTTTTATCCGCCATTGGCATCGCTGGCATGGACCGTGCGCTGCGCGCCAATGTGATCACCAAATCGGGCAAGGCCGTGGAAACCGCCGGCGACGTGGATGTGCTGCTGCTGGACAAGACCGGTACCATCACCATCGGCAACCGCAGGGCCACGCACTTTTACCCCGCCAATGGTTTCTCCGAAGCAGAATTCATCCGCATCAGCGCGCTTAGCTCCCTGGCGGACGATACGCCCGAAGGCAGGTCCATCGTGGAGCTGGCCGGCAAAGAAATTGTAAGCCGCCTTTCACTGGATGGCACCACCATGGTGAAGTTCACCGCGGAAACGCGCAGCAGCGGCATCAACCTGGCGGATGGTACCCGCATCCGCAAAGGCGCTTATGATGCCATCCGCGACCTGGCGCAACGCGAAGGCCAGCCCTTCCCCGCGGAAACCCACGAAACGGTGAAACAGATATCCGGCAACGGCGGCACCCCGCTGGTAGTAGCCGTGAACAGCAGGATCATGGGTGTGATAGAATTGCAGGACATCATCAAACCCGGCATCCAGGAACGATTTGAACGCCTCCGCAAAATGGGCGTGAAAACAGTGATGGTAACGGGCGACAACCCGCTCACCGCCAGATACATCGCCCAAAAAGCCGGTGTAGACGATTTTATCGCTGAAGCAAAGCCGGAAGATAAAATGACCTATATTAAAAAAGAACAGCAGGAAGGCCGCCTCGTAGCCATGATGGGCGACGGCACCAACGACGCGCCGGCGCTTGCGCAGGCGGATGTGGGCGTGGCGATGAACAGCGGCACCCAGGCTGCCAAGGAGGCCGGCAACATGGTAGATCTGGACAATGATCCCACCAAGCTCATTGAGATCGTGGAGATCGGAAAGCAGTTGCTGATGACGCGCGGTACGCTCACCACCTTTTCCATCGCTAACGACGTAGCCAAGTATTTCGCGATCGTGCCGGCGCTCTTCATCCTGTCTATCCCCGCTTTGCAGGGCATCAATATCATGAAGCTGCACAGTCCGGAAACGGCCATCCTCAGCGCGGTGATCTTCAACGCGATTATTATCCCCCTGCTTATACCGCTGGCCCTGAGAGGTGTAGCATACAAACCCATCGGCGCCAGCGCGCTGCTGCGCCGCAACCTGTTCATCTACGGCCTCGGCGGTGTGATCGTGCCTTTCATCGGTATCAAGCTCATCGACCTTGCAGTGGCTTTATTCTTTTAAACTGAATTCATCATGAAAAAATACTTTCTTCCCGCATTAAAACTGACCGCCGTACTGGTATTGCTTACAGCGGGTATCTATCCCCTGCTGATCGCAGGCGTAGCCAGGCTGGCTCCCGGCAAAGGGAACGGCGTAACAATGGAAAACAAAGGCCGCGTGGTTGGCTACGCCAACATCGGGCAGAACTTCACGGACGACAGATATTTCCAGGGCCGTCCTTCCGCCGTGGGCTACAACGCAGCCGGCTCTGGCGGTTCCAACAAAGGCCCTTCTAACCAGGATTACCTGAAAGTAGTGCAGGAAAGGATAGACACTTTCCTGGCGCATAATCCCGGGGTGAAAAAAGAAGACATTCCTGCGGAACTGGTAACGGCATCGGGCAGCGGGCTGGATCCCCACCTGTCTCCGGCCGCGGCGCTGTTGCAGGTTCCCAGGGTCGCCAGGCTCCGCAACCTGCCTGAAGAGAAGCTGGCTGCTCTCGTGGAAGAACACACGAAAGGCCCGTTGCTGGGCATGTTTGGGCCTTCCACAGTGAACGTGCTGCAATTGAATATTGCGTTGGATAATTTGCAATAATTTCGCTCACCGTATAAACCTGTAAGGTTCCGGAAAGCACATGCTGTGTTTTACCTGGGAACATTGCTCCCCGTAAACGCAGTGCAGATTGACTTATAAACACCATCTATACAAAATGAAAAAAACACTTTTGATCGTTGCCGGTTCCATTTTTTGCATGCATGTTATGGCGCAGGACCAGCCTGAGAAAACTGAGCCCAGGCTGACCTTTTCCGGGTATGCCGAAGCCTATTATTCTTACGATCTCAACGAGCCAGAAAACCACACCAAACCAGGTTTCCTGTACAATCATAACCGCCACAACGAGCTGAACGTGAACCTGGCGTTCCTGAAAGCGAATTACAGCAGCGACCGCGTGAGGGCCAACGTGGCCCTGATGGCGGGCACTTACGCGCAATACAACATGGCCGCCGAGCAGGAGTTGCTAAGATACGTGTACGAAGCGAACGTAGGCGTAAGAGTGGGTAAGAACGTATGGGTAGACGCAGGCATTATGCCTTCGCATATCGGGTTCGAAAGCGCTGTTTCCAAAGACTGCTACACGCTCACCCGCAGCATCATGGCTGAAAACACACCTTATTTCGAAGCCGGCGCCAAAGTAACCTGGGCGCCCAATGAAAAATGGACCATAGCCGCCATGTACCTGAACGGCTGGCAAAGGATCAAACGCCCGGATGGGAACCAGACGCCCGTTTTCGGCACGCAACTGACCTTTAAGCCCGGCAGCAAAGTGACGCTCAACTGGAGCACTTTCATCGGCAATGACAAACCCGACTCCGTGCGGCAGATGCGCTATTTCAATGACGTTTACGGTATCTTTAATATCACGGATAAATTCAGCCTCATAGCCGGTTGCGACTATGGCCTTGAACAGAAAGAGAAAGGGGGAAGCGATATGAACAGCTGGTACAGCCCGGTGGCCATTGCGCGGTACGCGTTTACAGAGAAAGTGGCCATTGCGGCGCGGTACGAGTATTATAACGACGAAAACGGCGTGATCATCGCTACAGGAACACCCAATGGCTTCAAAACCAGCGGCTATTCGCTGAACCTGGATATTGCGCCTGTTAGCAATGTGCTGTTCCGTGTGGAAGGGAAATTATATAACAGTAAAGACGACGTCTTTACCAGGAATTCAGAACCGAAGAATACGAATGTGGCCATCACCACATCGCTGGCAGTTTCATTTTAAACATAGCAAAATCCCATCTCAGCAGCGAGCCTTGTTCACAAGCGCTCCGCTGAGGTGGTTTAACAGACCTGCAGATGATGCAACGTTTTTTACATCCGGCTAATAAAGCAGGCCGCGGGCAATTCAAGATCTATATCGGCATGAGCGCCGGCGTAGGCAAAAGCTTCCGCATGCTGCAGGAGGCGCATGCCATGCTGCGCAAAGGCATCAATGTGCAGATAGGGTATATTGAAACACATGGCCGGAAAGAAACAGTAGCCCTGCTGGATGGTCTGCCGCTGATCCCCCGCAGGCAGGTGTTCTACAAAGGAAAAATGCTGGACGAAATGGACCTGAACGCCATCCTGCTGCTGGCCCCGGAATGGGTGATCGTGGATGAACTGGCCCATTCCAACATCCCGGGCTCCAGGAACGAAAAACGCTGGCAGGACGTGATGGACCTGCTCAATGCCGGCATCAACGTGGTTTCCGCCGTTAATATCCAGCACATGGAAAGCATCAACCACCAGGTGAAGGCTATTACCGGCGTGGAAGTGCAGGAGCGCGTGCCGGACAGCATGCTGCAGATCGCGGACGAAGTGGTGAATATAGACCTGACGGCGGACGAGCTGATCACCCGCCTGAAAGAAGGCAAAATATACGATCAGAGCAAGGTGGAGAACGCCCTGCGCAACTTTTTCCAGCCGGATAAAATACTCCAGCTGCGCGAGCTTGCCCTGAAAGAAGTAGCTTCGCAGGTAGAACGCAAAGTGGAGACCGAGATACCCAGGAATCAGCAGATGCGCCACGAACGTTTCCTGGCCTGCATTTCCAGCAACAGCGACATTGCGGTGAAAGTGATCCGGAAAACAGCCCGGCTGGCCGCCTATTACCATGGCGAATGGTATGTGCTGTATGTGCAAACGCCCCGCGAAAGCGTGGGCCGTATCAAATTGTCAGACCAGCGGCACCTGATCAATAACCTGAAGCTGGCCACCGAGCTGGGCGCGGAAGTGCTGCGGGTACAGCATGCCAACGTGGCGCAGGCCATCATCGAAACGGCGCGGCAGAAAGAGATCACCACCGTTTGCATCGGCAAGCCGCATATCAGCCTTTTTGGGATCATCCTGCGAACAAGCGTGTTCAATCAGTTGTTAAAAACGTTATCCGCTCACGAAACCGATCTCGTAATATTATCATGACAAGGTTAAGGCTAAAGTCGAAGATCACGATAGGAGTGCTGTTCCTCTTCATTATGCTGCTGCTGGTAAGCATACTGGGGTATTATTACCTGGACCGGGTGAACCGGGACTCCCGCGCCATCCTGGAAGACAACTACGAGTCCGTGGAATATTCGCGGAACATGCTGCGGGCGCTGGATAGCTGGAGCCTGGCCCCCTACGCCGCGCAGCAGGAATTTGAATCCAACCTTAAAAAACAGGAACAGAACATTACGGAACCAGGTGAAGACCTGCCCACAGGATCTGCCCGGAAATATTACGAATTACTGAAGAATGGGGACAGCAGCCAGATACCGGCTATCAAAAGTGCGCTTTTCACCATAATGGAACTGAACATGAAAGCCATCGTGAACAAGAACGAATCGGCGATGGGCACGGCGGATAAAGCCCTGCTCTACATCGCCGTCATCAGCGGCGTATGTTTTTTGCTGGGCATCACTTTCGTATACAACTTCCCCGGGTACATTGCGGACCCCATCCGCGAGCTCACGGAAGGCATCAGGGGAATTGCGGAAAAAAAATACGAGCGGCGGTTATATTTCAAATCCGGCGACGAGTTTGGCGAGCTGGCCGCAGCCTTCAATACCATGGCGCAAAAGCTGGATGAATACGAGCACAGCAACCTGGCGCGCATCATGTTTGAAAAACAGCGCGCGGAAGCGGTGATCAGCAGCCTGAAAGACGCTACCATCGGGCTGGACAACCATAACACCATTCTTTTTGCCAACAATGAAGCCCTTCAGCTCCTGAATGTGCCGGACAAAGAACTGGTGGGAAAAGCCGCCGCCGAAGCCGCGAGCCGCAATGACCTCCTCCGGTTCCTGCTGGAAAAAGGCCAGGGCGGCCCCATCAAGATCGTCGTGAACAACCGGGAAAGTTTTTTCCTCCGCGAAACGGTGGACATCTTCCACGAAAAAGAAAAGATCGGCTACGTGATCATTTTGAAGAACATCACGGCTTTTAAGGAACAGGACCTTGCAAAAACACATTTCATCGCCACCATCTCCCACGAGCTGAAAACCCCGCTGGCAGCCACGGATTTCAGCCTCCAACTGCTGGACGACGAGCGCACCGGGCCGCTCATCCCGGAACAGAAAGAGCTGCTGGACAGCATCCGCAGCGACAACCGGCGCATGATCCGCATGGTGAGCGAGTTGCTGGATTTCTCCAAAGTGGAAAGCGGCAACATACAATTACAGATACAGCCCGTAGAACCCCGGCAGATCATTCAATACGCGCTGGACGCCGTTAGCAAACAGGCCGAGAGCCGGAAGGTGAGCATCCGCGCCACGCTGCCGCCCGAGCCCGTGCAGATCTATGCCGATGCGGAAAAGAGCGCCTGGGTGCTGGTGAACCTGCTCACCAATGCCATCCGGTATTCCAGTCCCGGCGCGGAAGTGGAACTGGACGTGCTGGCTGCCGGCACGGGCACACTGCACTTCAGCGTGCGCGATCATGGCAAGGGCATAGACCCCGCTTTCAGGAACAAGATATTTGAAAGGTTCTTCCAGGTACCGGATTCGGACGATGCGAAGGGCAGCGGGCTGGGCCTGGCCATTGCCAGGGAATTCATCGAGGCGCAGGGCGGCACCATTGGCGTGGAAAGCGAGCCGGGCAAGGGCAGCCGCTTCTGGTTTGCGCTGCCGTTGTATAAAGCCTGATCATGAAAGTTTATTCACTTCCTTCTGCAGCACGTTCTGCGCGTCCCGGTAGAGCTTGATGGCCAGGTGAATATTGGGAACGATCGTATGGAGATTTTCCCGGTTCCTTGCCTGCTGCTCAATTTCAAGGATGATCTCAGACAGCGGGTGGATCCTCACCACCATAAGGCTGCTGCGGAGGAGGCTGGCGTACTGGCTGGTTTCGTCCCATTCCTCCAGCTGCGCGCTGTTCGCCAGGTGCGTGAGCGTGCCGCCGGTCCTTTCCAGGAACGTATTCAGGATGTCCAGCAGGTATTCGGGGTTATCGTCTACCACGCTGCGCAGGTAATGCAGGTCCACGAAGGCGGGCACTTTCTGTTCTTCGTTATCGGGGCCGGTGAATTTGGCGAATACTGGATCGCGCTCCCCGAGGGCTTCCAGTATTTTCTGGAAAAGGTCATTGGGCAGGAATGGTTTTGAGATGTAATCGTTCATGCCGGCGAGCAGGCAGCGTTCGCGGTCGCCTTTCAGCGCGGAAGCCGTCATGGCGATGATGGGAATGGAGGAGCCGCCGTCCCGGATCTTGCGGGTGGCTTCCAGCCCGTCCATTTCCGGCATCTGGATATCCATCAGCACACAATCGTATTTATGCTGGCGCAGCTTTTCCAGGGCTTCCACGCCGTTCTCCGCCAGCTCAACCGCAGCTCCTGCATTGGCAAGCGTGCGGATGGCGAGTTTCTGATTCACCAGATTATCTTCCGCCAGCAGGATGTTCTTACCCTGCAGAGGTGGCATGAGCAATGTTTCGCGGCCGGATGAAGGCTGGTTTGCCGGTTGCTGCACCTGGCGGAGATAGGGTATGCTAAACCGGATGATGGTGCCGCCCTCAGGGTTATCACTGATCTGGAAACTGCCCTGGTGAAGGCCTACCAGCTGGCGTACCAGCGCCAGGCCCAGGCCGGTCCCGCCGTGTTTCCTGTCGTTGCCGCCATGCACCTGTGCAAAAGTTTCGCCTATTTCGTGGTGCAGGTGCGCGGGAATGCCGATCCCCGTATCCTTCAGCTCAAACGCATATTTCACCTGCTTTTCATTTTCCTCTGCCACGCTCACGGAAAGATGGATGCTGCCGTTTTCGGTGAATTTGATGGCATTATCTATCAGGTTGTTCAGTATCTGTTTCAGCCGCAGCTGGTCGCCCAGCACCCGGCTCTCCATTTTGTCCTGGATGCTGCAGAGCAGCTGCAGGCCCTTTTCCTCCGCCCTGGGACGGTATTTTTCCATTTTCTGCAACAGCAGCCCGCGCAAGTCGAAGGCGGCATGTTCCAGCACCAAGCGGCCGGCTTTGATCCGGGAGAAGTCCAGCAGGTCGTTCACCAGCAGCAGCAGGTTGTTGGCGGAGTCCAGTATCTCGCGCACATATTCGGCCTGTAAAGTGTTGGTGGGCGTTTGTTCCAGCAGGTAAGCGAAGCCCAGGATGCCGTTCAGCGGCGTGCGCAGTTCGTGGCTCATATTGGCCATGAAAAATTCCTGCGCCCGTCGTGCGTCTATCGCTTTTTTCCTTTCGTCTATCAGCGCATGCTCGTGCTGGATGCGCTCGGTAATGTCCGTCGCAATGCCGCAAAGGCCGTACACACGGTTGGTATGGTCGCGGAGCGGGAATTTAGTGATGAAAAAATAATGTGTTTTACCATTGATCTCAATACTGTCTTCCGACTCTACGGGCCGCTCGTGCAGCAGCACCGCCCTGTCAGACACAATGCTTTTCTCCGGTTTGAGCTTGGTGGGAAATTCTTTATCAGTGCGGCCCAGGATGTGCTCGCTGTTGATGCCGAATACCTCTTCGAACCGTTTATTGATCAGCACATATTTGCTGTTCAGGTCCTTGATGAAGATCATGGACGGGGAATTGAGCAGGATGGACTGGAGCCTCGAATGCAGGATGTTCATCTCGTTCTTCGTTTTCACGATCTCCTCGTCCGCCATCTTTTTGGAGTGGATATCTTTCACGATGCACTGGTAGCCGCTGAAGATACCGTTCTGCCGCAGCAGCACCACATGCTGCTCCACCCACTTCATTTCCCCGTTCTTGCAGCGGATGGGGAAACGGAGCGTGGATTCGTTAGTGCCCTCGAAGGCCTGTTTTTCGTAGTGCTCACGGATCCTTTGCTGTTCCGGCGGGTCTATGAGCATGATGTATTGTTTGTCTATCAGCTCCTGCGGCGTAAACCCGGTGAGGTCCAGGGCCTTGTTGTTCACATATTTGAAAAAGCCGCCGCGGTTGGTGGTGAACATGGTGGCGCCGGCGTCTTCTATCATCCTGCGGTATTTGGCTTCGCTGATGCGGAGGGCGGTTTCGCTGGCTTTGGTCCTGCGCATGTCTTTCACGAGCCGGTACAGCCCCCACCATATCACGAGCAGGGCCACGGCGCTGGCGGCGAGGGTGAACAGGAACGGGAGGCGGTTGGGAATGCCGCTGCTGAGGCGGGCTTCCATGTGGGCATATTGCCTGTTCAGCAGCCGGTTGATCAGCTCGGTGAGCGGGTCCGGCGGAACGGGCGTTTGAACGGAACGGATCATGGCGCCCGCGATCACCGGCGATTCTTTCGCGGAGGTAATGAGGTAGTTGAAATAGACGATACGCTGGAAGACAAGGGCACGCAGAGAATCTATCTGCCGCTTCTCCAAAGGGTCTGAGGCAAGGAATTGCAGGTTTTCCGCAGGGGTGCGCAGCTGGACCTCCGTGAAATCCTCGCGGGACAGGAAGCCGCTGTCTCCCGTGATCACATAGGCCCTCACGGAAGATTCCATACTTTTAACGGTATAGGCTATCTTTTCGAGGAGGCGGATCTTATCGTTGGTGAGGTGAATGCGCTCGTTCCTCCTGATGGCATCAGCATCTGAGAACCAGGCACTCCAGGCAAACCAGGCAACGGACACGATGGCAGCAACAAAAACAATGATAACGGGGCTGCTGATCTTTTTCATGCATAGAAATTATTAGATGCTTCTCTGCGAATGGCTTTTTTTGGAACAAGGGGTCAGGGAACGTATTCGGTCGTACAATTTACTTAAATTCTGCTTACCGGCGGCCGTGTAATTACCATGCATTATTTTTGCAATATTTTAACCATTTGATTTATTTGCATTCCATTAAATTTGCCTGATATTCTTTTTGCCAAGCATTT
>CBFHAF010000096.1:0-10027 GCA_965653435.1 uncultured Chitinophaga sp. | reverse complement strand
GTGGTAGTGGGTTACGGCGTGCAGAAAAAAGTGAACCTCACCGGTTCCGTGGCTACCGTCAATTCCAGGCAGCTGGAAAACAGGCCGGTGACCAGCGTTTCCAACGCCTTGCAGGGAACCATGGCCGGCGTGGCAGTGACCGCGGCCAACAGCGGCCAGCCCGGTAAAGACGTGGGCACCATCCGCGTAAGGGGCATCGGCACCCTCAACAACGCCAATGCCATGGTGATGGTAGACGGTGTTATTTCATCCATGAACAATGTGAACCCAGACGATATTGAGACCATTTCCGTACTGAAAGACGCCGCATCAGCGGCTATCTACGGCTCCCGCGCCGCCAACGGCGTGATCCTCATCACCACAAAAAAAGGGAAAAAAGGCGCCCCGCAGATCGTGTTCAACACCTATGTGGGCAAACAGAACGCCACCGCGTTGCCCGATTTCCTCCCTTCATGGCAGGCCGCCACGCTTTACAACCAGGCGCTGAAAAATGAAGGCAAGCCCGTTCGTTATACCGATGCCGAGATCAGCAAATTCCGCGACGGCTCCGATCCTTTCAAATACCCGAATACAGACTGGCTGGACATTGCCTATAAAGGCAACGGCATCCAGCAGAACTACTACCTGGGCGTAAGCGGCGGCTCCGATAAAAGCCAGTATTCTTTCTCCCTCGGTATGTACGACCAGAACGGCATCATGGAGGAAACCAACGCCAAACGTTACACCACCCGGTTCAACATCAGCCAGAACCTGACCGACCGGCTGAAAGTATCCGGCAACCTGGCGTACACCTATTCCATCACCAAAGAGCCGCAGGCCAGCTATCCCGGCGTGCCTGCCTTTACGCAGATCATCCGGCAGTTCAACCGTATTTCACCCATCGTCCCTTATAAATACGAGAACGGGCATTACGGCAGCATCGGCGACGGCAACCCCGCAGCCTGGCTGGAATCGCCCAGCTACGTCCGTGAGAATTACGCGGACCTGCTGGGTAATGTCGGCGCAGACTGGGAGATTCTGAAAGGCCTGCATTTCAAGCCTTCCCTGGCTTACGTGATGCGCACCGGGCAAACGAAATCTTTTGTGGCAGACATCCAGTATTACAACGCCGCGGGGGACAAGACCTTTTACCAGGGGCCCAACTCCGTTACCGACGGCAATACGACCAACAACGTAGTTACTTTCCAGCACCTGCTGGAATACGGCACTTCCTTCGGCAAACATAACCTGAAGGCTATGGCCGGTTATTTCCAGGAGTATACGAAATATACCTTCAACGAAGGCTTCCGGAAAAACCTGCTGAACAACCAGCTCGGGCAGATCAATCTCGGTTCCGCAGACGGTCAGCGCGCGGAAGGTTATGCCTACGAATCGGCGCTGCGTTCTTTCTTCGGCCGTATCAACTACGACTTCGACGGGAAATACCTTTTTGAAGCGAACGTACGCCGCGACGGTTCCTCCAGGTTTTCGCCCGATAACCGCTGGAGCAATTTCCCTTCCTTCTCCGCAGGCTGGAACATAGACCGGGAGGACTTCTTCATGCCGGTCAAAGAAGTGGTTTCAGCCTTGAAGCTCAGGGCTTCCTGGGGTGAGCTGGGCAACCAGATACTTTCAGACAATGCGGACTACCCGACTGCGCCGTTCTATCCATACCTGCCTACTTTCAATGCAGGGCAGAACTACGTGTTCGGCGGCTCCAACGCGATCATCGGCAACGGCATTGCGCCCGTGAACGGGGCGAATCCTTTGGTGATGTGGGAAACCACGGCTGAGACCAACGTGGGCATCGACGCGTCTTTCCTCGGCGGAATGTTCACGCTTACGGCGGACTGGTTCAAGAAAAGCACACGCGGCATCCTGATAGAACTGCCGATCGGCGCGGCTTACGGCCTTAATGCGCCCACGCAGAACGCCGGTAAAGTAGAGAACAAAGGCTGGGAATTCACCGCCGGCTACCAGGACAGCAAAGGCGATTTTTCCTGGAATGCCACCGCCAACGCTTCCTTCATCAACAACAAGATCACGGAATATGTGTCAGACGGCCCTTCCGGCTACACCATCAAACAGAAGGGGCTGCCTATCAATGCGCTCTGGGGATATGTGGCTGAAGGCATCTTCCAGTCCAAAGAAGAAGTGGCCGCCCACGCCAAACAATCCGCCAACACACAGCCGGGCGACCTGAAGTATAAAGACCTGAACGGGGATAAAGTGATCGATACAAAAGACAAACAATATCTCGGCAACTACTATCCGAAAGTGACCTACGGCCTGAACCTCGGCGGTTCATGGAAAAGCGTGGACGTGACCGTGTTCTTCCAGGGCGCGGCCGGTGTAAAGACCTACATCGACGCAGGTAAAATAGGACAGATCAGCGCCAGCTCCGGCAAGCCCACATCCGCTATGCTGAACACCTGGACGGAAAGCAATACTTCCGCCACGTTGCCCAGGGTACTGTCTACCCAGCAGCAGAACGACCCGTCCAGCATGCCTTCTTCCTTCTGGGTAAAAGATGCATCCTACCTCCGCCTGAAGAACCTCCAGGTGGGTTATACCATTCCGCAGAGCCTGCTGGACAGGATCGGGATCAAAAAGGCGCGCGTGTTCTACAGCGGCCAGAACATCCTCACCTTCAGCGGCCTGTACGACTGGATAGATCCGGAAGCGCCTTCCACCAGCAGCATCTATTATTACCCGCAGGTGAAAGTGAACACCGTTGGCTTAAACGTAACTTTTTAAGGCTGAATGCCGCAAAAATCGAACATGATGGCACTGAGCATGCAAATGCGAGGTTCCATCCGGTAACGAAAAAAGATAAATATTAACGGATGAAAAGGAAATTATTTTATCTCATAGCCATATCAGGCACGCTATTGACCGCATGTAACAAAGACTTCCTGGACCGCATCCCGGAAGACGCTTACAGCAACGAATCCCTCTGGACCTCCGAAGCAGACGCCCGCGCGGCCCTCAACGGATGTTACCGCGACTGGGAAGACAGCTACAACGTGATCTACATGGATTGCGCGTCGGACAATGCTTACAGCCAGTTCCTCTGGGAAGGGTATATGAACATCGGCAACGGATCACTCACCCCTTCAGACGGGAATGTGACCAACCGCTGGAACTTCAAGACCATACAGAAATGCAACTGGTTCCTCGAGAATGTGGACAAAACGCCTATGGACGAAGCCCTCAAGACCCGCTTCAGGGCTGAAGCCCGCTTCCTGAGAGCCTACCAGTACTACACGCTCACGCAGCTGTACGGCGACGTTCCGCTGGTGCTCAAAACCCTCACCACCGCCGAAGCTAACGCCGTTACCCGTACGCCCATTGCCGAGGTGCAGAAATACATCCTCGACGAGCTGGCCGCTATTGCGCCGCAGCTGGAGCCTTCCTATTCCGGTTCCGACATCGGCCGCATCACGCGCGGCGCAGCTTACGCCCTGCGCGCAAGGCTGGAGCTGTACATGGGCAACTACGCCGGTTGTATTGCAGACTGCGAAAAAGTAATGGGCCTCGGTTACGGCCTGTTCCCCAGCTACCAGGACCTGTTCCGCATCCAGAACGAAAACAACGTGGAAGTGATCCTGGACATGCAGTACAAAGAGAACGACTATGCCAACGGCAACATCGGCATCATGCCTACTTCTTCATCCGGCGGCTGGAGCTCCATTGATCCTACCCAGGCATTGGTAGACGCATATGAAATGAAGAACGGCAAGCTTATCACGGATCCGGTTTCAGGATATAATCCCAACGATCCATACGCCAACAGAGACCCGCGCCTTTCAGCCAGTATTATTTACCCCGGCATGTTGTACGACGGTAAATATTATAACCCAATCGACCCGGCTTCCGGCGACTTTATGCTGGGAGACAACAATTCCAAGACCGGCTACCTGCCGAAGAAATTCATCTCCAACCTTTCCGACTACACGGATATGTGGAACACCGGCCTGAACATGATCCTGATCCGTTATGCGGACGTGCTGCTGATGTACGCCGAAGCGAAGATCGAGAGCGGGGTGATAGACAACAGCGTGTACCAGGCCATCGATAAAGTGCGGCTGCGCGCCGGCATGCCCGCCACGGACCGCCTGGCGTACAACACACAGGCTTCCATGAGAACGCTGGTACGCAGGGAGAGAAGAGTGGAACTGGCGCTGGAAGGCCTGCGCTGGTACGACATCAAACGCTGGAAGACCGGCGAGCAGGTACGCAAAGGTGCTGTATACGGTGCAAGGCAGGGCAAGGTGGACGCCACGAACGGCAAACTGACCTTCACCGCAGACCACCAGCTGGTGGAAAACCGCCTCTTCGACCCAGGCATCCACTACGTTTGGCCTATTCCCCAGAAGGAAATAGACATCAACAGGAAATTGGTGCAGAACCCGAATTACTAACAGAAATCCTGCAGAAGAACCATAGGGGCTGGCCGTAAAAGGGCCGGCCCTTTTTTTTGAAGCATAGCAAATTCACATTGCGTGATCTTATTTTCACTTAAATCAAATGAGCTGCCGCAGATGTGGAAAATGATTATATTTTCGGACTATTGAAGCGGGCCTGTATCGCCGCCAGCGGACGATGCCGCAACAACCGCGCAGAAATCCATGTTATGAGTAAAATAGCCAGAAATGCCATTGTGCCGGCGATGTTGATCGGCGCGGCAGCCTTTACCTTTTTTGCACCCCGGGCGAAAGACTGGGAAAGCAAATTCATTAAAGTAAACGGGGGAGTATTGCAATACATCCCCGATGAAAAAGGGGATATCATCCCGGACTTCAGCAGGGTAGGGTATCATTACGGCGACAAGCCGCTGCCGGTATTGCCGGTTGTGAAGGAAATATCGCCTTCCGGTACTGATAACGACCAGGACCTGATCCAGGCCGCCATAGACGAGGTGGCGCAGAAAACGCCCGACCGCAACGGGTTCCGTGGTGCGGTATTGCTCAAAAAAGGCACGTATAAAATTCCTGAGAACATCCGCATCAATACGGGCGGCATTGTGCTCCGCGGTGAAGAGGGCACTAAATTGATCGCGACCGCCGACAGGAAAGTGTCGCTGATCAGGATCGCCGGCAAAGGTGAGATCAATGAGGTACCGGGCACACGGACCGCTATTACCGATGCTTATGTGCCGGTAGGGGCATTTGGAGTTGAAGTGGCGGATGCGGGGAAATTTAAAGCGGGAGACAAAGTGGTCCTCTTCAGGCCGGGCACCGCCCAATGGATCACGGATATCAGGATGGACCAGATCGAAGCCCGCAGCGGCACCAAACAATGGGAACCGGCGTCGTACGATCTGCGTTATGAAAGAACCGTCACCAGGGTGGAAGGCAAAAAAGTATTCCTGGACAATCCTGTTGTGATGGCAATGGAAACGAAGTATGGCGGCGGGGCTTTGTATAAATACACTTTCGAAGGCCGTATTGCGGAATGCGGTATTGAAAACCTGACCTGCGAATCCCTGTTTTCGTCCGACACCGCGGAGAACCACGGCTGGGACGCCATTGCCATAGAGCGTGCGGAGCATTGCTGGGTGAAAGGCGTTACGGCCCGTTACTTCGGCTACAGCTGCGTGAACCTGAACCGCAGCGCAAAGAACATCACTGTTGTGAACAGCAACTGTTTCGAGCATAAATCCATTATCACCGGCAGCCGCCGTTATTCTTTCAACAACGACGGCCAGCTGAACCTGTTCATGGATTGCCATGCCACAGACGGCCGCCACGATTACGTTACGGGCGCCCTTACCTGCGGCCCGAATGTATTCGTGAACTGCACGGCCAAACGCACGCATGCAGATATCGGTCCTCACCACCGCTGGGCCAGCGGCACTTTGTACGACAACATCGTGACGGACGGCGAGATCAATGTGCAGGACCGCGGCAACTGGGGCAGCGGCCACGGCTGGGCAGGCGTTACGCAGGTGGTCTGGAACTGCACCGTAAAAAGCGCGGCCATTCAGAACCCATGGGCCTCCGGGAAAAATTACAGCATCGGCCTGAAAGGAAATAAAGTAGAAGGCCGCCTGAAAGGCCGGCCGGACGGAGTTTGGGAAGGGCAGAACGAAGAAGGGCTGCAGCCCGGGTCGCTGTATTCCGCACAGCTGAAGCAGCGGCAGAAGAAATAGGGGAGAGGCCAGCAAATAAGTTTTCCGGTTGGCGCCGGTACCGGAAAGCCGGTCATAGCCCGGGCAACCCGTCATTGCGAGGAGCAGCCGGGCCAAAGCGGGTGAGCGACGAAGCAATCTCCTGCGTTGAATTTAGATGCCCCGATAATACGGGGAGATTGCTTCCTCGCACCTCTCACACACTTCCCCCGCTGCTCCTCGCAATGACGGGGCTTTTCATCATCCCTTCACCGCTCCGCTTATCCAGAATAACGGCTGTAGAAAATACTGATTGACTATATTTAAGCCATGCGTGCTTACAGGTTATTCATGATCCATTCCGGCCTGATGCTGGCCCTTTTGCTGGCAGGTGCCCGCATGGCGGCAGGGCAGACTTTTTCCGTCAACTTCGGGGCCTTCAACGAAACTCCCCGCCACTACATCTGCTATCACACAGTAGATTCCATCCGCATAGACGGCAAGCCCGGCGAAAGCGCCTGGAGCAAAGCCCCCTGGTCAGAAGATTTCCTGGACATCGAAGGCGACCGCAAACCCGCACCCCTTCACCGCACGCGCGTAAAAATGCTGTGGAACGACCAGCACCTTTACATCTTCGCGGAGCTCACCGAACCCGATGCCTGGGCCACACTGCGCCAGCACGATACCATCATTTTCCATGACAATGATTTCGAAGTGTTCATCGACCCTGACGGCGATACGCACCAGTATTACGAAATAGAGATCAATGCGCTGAACACGGTGATGGACCTCTTCATGCCGAAGCCCTACCGCAACGGCGGCGGCGCAATCATCAACTGGGACACCAAGGGGCTGCGCACGGCGGTGCATGTGAACGGCTCCCTCAACAAACCCGGCGATAAGGACCAGTCGTGGACCGTGGAAATGGCGATCCCTTTTAAAGCCCTGGGCGCTTACCGGTCGCGCATCGTGCCGGAAGACGGCGGCTTGTGGCGGATCAATTTTTCCAGGGTGCAGTGGCAGGCGGAAGTGAGCAACGGCCGGTACGTTAAAAAGCCCCGTACGCCTGAATATAACTGGGTATGGTCGCCCCAGGGCATCATCAATATGCATGCGCCGGAAAGATGGGGCTACCTGCAATTCAGCACTTCGGCAACGCCGGTGCCTTTCCGTGAGCCTGCCACCGTTGCGGCACGGAACGTGCTGTGGGAAATATATCACCGCCAGCAGCAATACCGCCGCCAGCACAGGCAGTATGCAAAAGACGCTGCCGCGCTGGGTTTAACGGATCTGCCGCTGGCCGCGGTCATAGAAGCCACCACCCTGCAGTTCACCGCATCGGTGAAGGACGCCGGCTTCGAAACAATCATCAACCAGGAAGGAAAAATCACGTCCCGTCATGAATAAAAGAAATTTCATTAAATCGCTGGGGCTGGGAAGCCTCGCCATGATAGAGCCCGGCATCGCCTCCAAAGCCGCGGATGTGCTGAAACCCGCCGTTCCGGCCAAGGTGCAGCACCGTGTGTGGGTCAATCCCGATCACAAGGACACGGCCGAGGAACTGAAGCAGCGGTATGCCGCTTACAAAGAGGCCGGCATTGGTGTGATCTATTTTGAAGAAGACAGCGAGTTGCATTACAAAGCCGCCAAAGATGCCGGGATAGCCGCCCACCGCTGGTTCTGGACCATGAACCGCCCGGATAAGGAGCTGGTGGCCAAATACCCGCAATATTTTTCCGAGAACAGGAAAGGCGAATCCTGCGCGGAGAAACCGCCTTACGTGGAATATTACCGCTTCCTCTGCCCCAACAAGCCGGGTGTGGCGGATTACCTGAAGGCGCAGGCGGAGCAGATATTGTCCAAAGACTATGTGGACGGCCTTCACCTGGATTATATCCGTTTCGTGGACGTGATACTGCCGGTGAACCTCTGGGCGAAATACGGCATAGACCAGAGCCGCGAGCTGCCGGAATATGATTTCTGTTACTGCAGATCCTGCCGCGAAAAATACCGGCAGCAATACGGAAAGGACCCGCTGACGATGGAACATCCCGACCAAAGCCCGTCCTGGCGCAAGTTCCGTTACGACAGCATCACGCAGATCGTTAGCAATATGGCCGGCGTGGCGCGCAGCCATAAAAAGCCCATTACCGCCGCGGTGTTCCCCACGCCGGAGATCGCAAAGCGGATCGTGCGGCAGGACTGGGTAAACTGGCCGCTGGATGCCGTTTGCCCGATGATCTATCACGGTTTCTACAGCGAAGGCGTGCAATGGATCGGCGATGCGGTGAGCGAAGGCGTGAAAGCGCTGAATGGCCGGTTCCCCCTGTATGCAGGGCTTTTCCTGCCGGATTTTAAAGGCAACGAAGCGGATATCAGGGAAGGCGTCAGGCTGGCCATTCAGCATGGAGCCGCCGGCGTTTCCATTTTCGGGTCGTTATCCCCCGAGCTGTTGAAAATTCTCCGTGAATCTGCTTCCTGACTCCTGACATACCGTTGTCAAACCCCTGTTTTACTTTTGTTGTAAACGGATGTAAAATGGAAACGTTCAAAGGCAAACCCACATTTCACCCTAAGAACGCCAGGGAATGGCGCAACTGGCTCAGCAGGAATGGCGAAAAAGAAAGCGCCGTTCACGTTATATTCTACCGCAAGAACAGCGGGGAGGAAGGTTTGCCGTACGAAGAAGCCGTTGAGCACGCGCTGTGTTATGGCTGGATAGACGGCTGGGCAAACCGCCGCGACGAGGAATCGCGCTACATCATGTTCACGCCGCGCAAGCCCAAAAGCAACTGGAGCAATTCCAACCGCGAACGCGTGGAGAAGATGATCAAGAAAGGGCTGATGACCAAAAAAGGGCAGGAAATGATAGACCTGGCCAAAGCATCCGGCACCTGGGACAACCTCGTGGATGCGCAGAATAAAGTAATGCCGGCAGACCTGAAGAAACTGCTCTCCAAAAACAAGGCCGCCCGTGAAAATTTCGAAGCATTCCCTCCTTCCACCAAACGCACCATTTTTGAATGGATAGCGCTGGCCAAAAAGCCGGAAACACGGCAGAAACGCATCGAAGAAACGGTGGCGAAAGCTGCCGCGAACATCCGCGCGAAGTGATCACTGCATGCCTGAGAGGATCGCTTTGTAATACTGAACACCCGAGCTGTCCGGCGCATTCGCCGGGTCGTCCACGAACGTTTGCATGGCTTTCCTGTATGCCTGTTTAAATTCTTCATTGGCAGGGCTGGCTTCAACCATCCTCCGCGCTTTTTCCACCACCTCCTTTCTTTCGTAGATCCCGTGCATTTTCCCATACAGCGATTCATCGCTGAGGATCACAAAGTTTTTTTCATAGCCGGGAATGAACTTCACCGCGAAAGGCTCGCCCATAGGCGGTATGCGGATGCTGTTGCGGACCGGGTAAATGGCGGCGGACATGGTGGAGAATCCTGTTACCACATCTTTCCCGTCCTGCGTTTTGACCACGGCATCGTAATCCCAGATAAATTGATCGTTGAGCGTGGAATTCGTCTGCTCCGCGTGTGTGATCACAGCAGTGCTCTGTACGCCGTAAGCATTCAGGAACCAGGCGTTGAGCATATGCGCGCAGAAAATATTAGCCATAGGCACTAGGAATGCCGGGATAACATACCATAATTTTTTGCGGAGCAGGCCGATGGAAATGAAAAGGAAGGCCAGAATGGGAAACGACCAACCGGGGTGATGACTGAGGAAAAACAAAACGGTGGATATGGCTTTCATGCCGCCAAATTAATGAAAAAGGCTGTTCCTTTCGTAACAGCCCTGTTATCAAATTGGAAAGGGAATTTTATTCAGTGCGCAGGCTCTTCACCGGGTTCATCCTGGCCGCCCTGATGCTCTGGAAGCTGACCGTGAGCAAGGTGATCGCCAATGCGCCGAGGCAGGTGGCGCCGATCA
>CBFHAF010000095.1:0-10062 GCA_965653435.1 uncultured Chitinophaga sp. | reverse complement strand
GAAATACCCGCCCCAACAGAAGAACTGAAAGGGAAAGTGCTGGACGTATTGCAAAAAGGCTACTATCTGAACGATAAGATCATTCGCCATGCCCGTGTGGTTGTTGGAAAATAACATGCGCAGCATTAATACCCAGTGAATCATTACCACAGCCCGCTTAATGGAGTGGGCTTTTCAAGTGTATAAACATGTCCACCAAAAGAGATTATTACGAAATACTCGGGGTTTCCAAGTCCTCCTCCCAGGATGAGATCAAAAAATCTTACCGCAAGGTAGCGATGCAGTTCCACCCGGACCGTAACCCCGGCAATAAAGAGGCGGAGGAAAAGTTCAAAGAAGCGGCTGAAGCCTATGAAGTGCTCAGCGACCCGGACAAACGGGCGCAGTACGACCGCTTCGGCCATGCGGGCATGGGCAACCGCGGCGGTTACGGCAGCGGCCATATGAACATGGATGATATCTTCTCCAACTTCGGCGATATTTTCGGAGAAGACATATTCGGCAGCTTCTTCGGCGGCGGCCGTGCCCAGGGCGGCGGAGCGAGAAGGAACCGAGGCACCCGCGGCAGCAACCTGCGCGTGAAGATCAAGCTTACCTTCGAAGAGATCGCCAAAGGCTCCAATAAAAAGATCAAGGTCAAAAAACACGTTACCTGTACCACCTGCAGCGGGCTGGGCGCCAAGGACCGCAACTCCTTCCAGACCTGTACCACCTGCCAGGGATCCGGGCAGGTGCGCAAAGTGACCCAGACCTTCCTGGGCCAGATGCAGACCGTGACCACCTGCCCTACCTGCAACGGCGAGGGCCAGATCATCACCAATAAATGTACGACCTGTAAAGGCGAAGGCCGTCAGTATGGCGAAGAGACCGTGTCTATCGACATCCCGGCCGGCGTAATGGAAGGCATGCAGCTGAGCATGAGCGGCAAGGGCAATGCCGGTGAAAGAGGCGGCGCACCCGGCGACCTGCTCATCCTTATCGAAGAAGAACCGCATCCGGAATTGCAGCGCGACGGGCTGAACGTAGCATACGACCTTCATATATCCTTCCCCGACGCGGCTTTCGGCGTATCGCTCGAAGTGCCTACCATCGACGGGAAGGCCAAGATCAAGGTACCGGCGGGCACGCAGAGCGGCAAGATCTTCCGCCTCAAAGGCAAAGGTTTCCCTTCCGTGAACAGCTACGAAAAAGGCGACCAGCTCATTCATGTGAACGTGTGGACCCCGCAGTCGCTCACTTCGGAAGAAAAGTCCATGCTGGAAAAAATGCAGGAGTCCGGCAACTTCAAACCGAACCCTGAAAAAAGCGAGAAGGGATTTTTTGAAAAAGTAAAGGATATCTTCAGCTGATAACGGCTGATCCAAATATATTCCGGTCCCCGGCCCCAACAGGCCGGGGATTTTTTTGCGCTGGCATAAGCGCGCGAAAAATCCCATATTTGCACCTATGTCAGACAAGTTCCAGATGTTTGAGAACAGGCTCAGCAAAGTAGAGAAGCACCTCCGTAAAACCGCCAGGCGCCAGGGTATTACCTGCTTCCGGCTCTACGACAGGGACCTGCCTGAATTCCCCCTCATCATCGAGCTGTACGAGGATAAAGTATATGTGGCCGAATACCAGAGCGACCACAAGCTGGACGAAGAAGCTTACGAAGCCTGGCTGCAGGGGAGCCTCGACGTGATCGCCAGGGTGCTGGGCGTGCAGCAAAACGACCTGTACCTGCGCACCCGCCAGCGGAAACAGAACCGGCAAAGCCAGTACGAAAAAATCGACTTTTCCAGGGAGGAGCTGATCGTGCAGGAAGACGGGCTCAAATTCAAAGTGAACCTCAGCGATTACCTGGACAGCGGCCTTTTCCTCGACCACCGCATCACCCGCCATATGGTGCGTGAAGAAGCGAAGGATAAAAAAGTGCTCAACCTCTTTTGTTACACAGGCTCCTTTTCCGTGTACGCCGCGGCAGGCGGGGCAGCGTCCGTAACGAGCATAGACCTTTCAAAGACTTACCTGGCCTGGGCGGAGGAGAACATGCGGCTGAACGGCCTGCTGGACCCCGCCAAACATCAATACATACACGCAGACGTGCTCCAGTACCTGGATGAGCTGAAGCTGAACACCTACGACCTCGTGGTGCTGGACCCTCCCACCTTTTCCAACAGCAAACGCATGAAAGATTTCCTGGACATCCAGCGGGATCATGTTGAGCTTGTCAATAAAGTGCTGCTGACCATGAAAAAAGACGGTGTGCTGTATTTCAGCAACAACCTGCGCAGGTTTGAGCTGGACGAGCCCGCTATCAGGGCCTCATCCATCAAAAACATCACGGCGCAAACCGTTCCGTTCGATTTCCAGGGCAAGCTGCTGAGGCATTGTTTCCGCATCATCAAATAAAGTACCGCCGATGCTCACCGCATTCGTACTCGTTTACCTCCTGATCACCATACTCATCGGCCGCTGGGCCGCCCGCAAAGTGAAAAGCGCGGGAGATTTCATTGTGGCCGGGCGCAGCCTTCCGCTAGGCATCAGCACCTGCGTGATATTCGCCACCTGGTTCGGTTCGGAGACCATGCTTGGCGCAACCAGCGAGTTCGCCCGGCACGGGCTGATCGGCGTCATGGAAGACCCTTTCGGCGCTTCGTTGTGTTTGCTTCTCGTAGGATTGTTCTATGCACGCAAATTGTACCGTACCAACCTGCTTACCTTCTGCGATTATTTCCGGGAAAGATTTGGAAGGAAGGCTGAAGTAGTATCCGCCCTGCTCATGATCCCCTCTTACTTCGGCTGGATCGCCGCACAGATCGTAGCCATGGGCATCGTGATCAACACCGTGATGGACGTGCCGCACGGCACGGCGATGATCGCCAGCGGGCTGATCGTGATGGGCTACACCTACATGGGCGGCATGTGGTCCGTTTCCATCACCGACTTCATACAAACCATCATGATCATCATCGGCATCGTGGTGATCGCGGTGATCGTGGTACACGACGCAGGCGGCATACAAACTGTGATAGACCGTGCACCGGCAGGCACTTTCCGCTTTCTGCCGGACAAAGACTGGAACAGCTGGCTGCATTACCTGGCAGCATGGTTCACCATCGGGCTGGGCTCTATTCCGCAGCAGGATGTGTTCCAGCGGCTCATGAGCAGCAAAAGCGAACGCGTGGCGCAGTATTCTTCCTATCTCGGCTCATTGATGTACCTGGTGATCGGGTCAGTGCCTTTGCTGATCGTGCTGTGCGCACAGCAGCTGTACCCCGGGCTGGCGGCGCAGGGCACGGAAAAGATATTGCCGAACATGGTATTGCAGCATGGAAACCTTTTCATACAGGTATTGTTCTTCGGCGCATTGCTCTCCGCTGTAATGAGCACCACCAGCGGCGCGATACTGGCCCCCGCCACAGTGCTCGGCGAGAACATCATCCGCCCGTTCTTTAAAAACATTACAGACAAACAGTTGCTGCGCGTGATCCGCCTTTCGGTGGTGATCGTATCCGCCATTTCGATGGGCATGGCTTTCAGCAGCCAGGACATATACGAGCTCGTGGCGTCTTCTTCGGTATTAAGCCTAGTTTCCCTTTTTGTGCCGCTCACGGCGGGCCTGTACTGGAAACGGTCGAGCGAGGGAGGGGCCATCCTTTCCATTATCCTCGGCACCGCGGGTTACATCTACAGCGAGGTTGCCGGCACGGAAACGCCTTCTTTATTCGTGGGATTGCTTTGCAGCATCGCGGGAATGCTGGCCGGCACTTTCTGGTGGAAGAGCCCGGGTAAATTGCAGGTATCGCGGGATGGAGCGGTGGTGTAACAGGATCTGTGCTACTTCAGCCAGGCCGTATTTTTCTTCACCAGTTTTATCAGCTTTAGAAATTCCATGCGGTAGCCGCCTTTATCGGGGCCCAATGCCTTTTTCGCAATGCCGGTCACCATATCGATGTTGCCGGTTCCTTTGTAGGCAGAGTTCTTCACCAGCATTCCGAACAAAGCCACCGACGCGGCAAAACGAAAATCGTCCGGCGCAGCGGCGAATATCTGCCGGGAACCGCCGATCTCTTTTTGCATGACGCGCAAAGCTGTATCCTGCCCGGAGCGGTACGAGATCCGGGTTACGCCCAGCTCCCCGCCGGCATCCTGCTCTTCCGGAACGATCTCGTACAGCGCCACCACGCAGTTGCCGGAGCCTACGATGCCGCCGATGATCTTTTCTCCGTTGGAGTTGTCTTCTTTCAGCACTTTATTCTCGTACCCGATGAGCCGGTATGCTTTCACCCGCTGCGGGTTAAAGGTGATCTCCGCACGCACGTCGCGCGCGACGGTGAACAGGGTGCTGCCGAATTCACGGGCAAATACTTTGTTGGCCTCCTCCATATCGTCTATATACGCGAAGTTGCCGTTGCCTTTGCTGGAAAGGGTTTCCAGCTTGCTGTCCTTATAATCCTTCATGCCAAAACCAAGGCAGGTAAGCAATACGCCGCTTTCTTTCTTTTGCAGGATGAGGTCTTCCATATCCTGGTCGCTGGTTTGGCCTACGTTAAAATCGCCGTCTGTGGCCATTATCACGCGGTTATTCCCATTCGGTATGAAGTTCTCTTCGGCTATCTGGTAGGCCATTTTGATGGCGGCTTCGCCGGCGGTAGCACCTCCCGCGCTGAGGTAGTCGATGGCGTTGAGTATTTTTTCCTTTTCATTCCCCGGCGTGCAGGGCAATACCAGCCCGGGCGTGCCGGCATAAGCTACGATGGCCACCCTGTCGCGCGGGCGGAGGTTGTTGACCAGCACGCGGAATGCGGCCTGCAGCAGCGGCAGCTTGTTGGCGGTGCCCATGGAGCCGGAAATGTCTATCAGGAAAACGAGGTTGCTGGCGGGCAGGCTGTCTGTTTCGATCTGCTGCGCCCTTACTGCGATCTCCAGCAGGTTATGGCCCGGCGCCCAGGGGCAGTCCGTATAATGGGCGTACAAAGCAAAGGTGCTGTCGTGCCTTGGCAGGGGGTAACTATAATGAAAGTAGTTCACCAGCTCTTCTATCCTCACGGCATCCCTGGGTATGGGCTCCCGCAGCTTCACGAAGCGGCGCATATTGCTATAGGCCGCGCGGTCCACGTCCAGCGCGAAAGAAGAGTGACCGGTCTTTACCGCGTCCACAAATTTATTCTCGTAAAGTTTGCCGTAAGTTTCATCAAAAAAGGCGGACACGCCCATGCCCACGTTGCCGTAATTGGGATTGGAACTATGCGCAAACCTTGCCCTGGCCTTGGCTTTGGCAACATCGGCGTCAGTACCCGGATTTTTTGACAAGGGGCTCAGCTCAATGAGCATACGGTCATAATGGTTGAGGGGCACTGTTTTGGTAAGGTAACCGGGGTGTTCAAAAACAAGATGCGTGCTGCCATCGGGAACATCTATACGAAATAGCCCGTACTGATTTGTCTTAACTGTAACCGAATCTTTCTGAATGCTCACGCGCACCCCCTGCAAAGGGCTCTGGTTCATGCTGTCCAGCACCGCGCCGGACACTACTCCCCTGGTCTTTTGTGCCTCTGCCATCATGCTCCCGCATAGCCAGCAGAGCAGCATGAGGAGCTTATGCATAATAAGGTAATTACATACAACGATATCTAAATTAGGAAAATTTTTAATCAGTTGATGTAAACGGCTAAAATTCCGGTTAATATTTATTCCGACAGCTGGTATATTTCGGGCAGGTTGCGGCCCAGGCCGTCGTAGTCGAGGCCGTAGCCCAGCAGGAACTTATTGGGCACGGAAAAGCCCAGGTAGTCGATCTTCACGGGGTGCGTAACGGCATCGGGTTTGTGCAGCAGCGCCACCACCATGAGCTTTTTAGGCTGCTGGTGCTCCAGCTGGGGAAGGAACTGGCTGAGGGTTTTGCCGGTGTCCACGATATCTTCCACGATCACCACGGTGCGGCCGTAGACGTCTTCTTCCAGCCCGATGGCCGTGATCACATTGCCGGTGCTTTTGGTGCCTTTGTAGGAAGCGAGCTTAATGAAGGATATTTCCGCTTCGATGTTGAGGTGCTTGAAAATATCCGCCGCGAACATGAACGAGCCGTTGAGGATGCCGATAAACAGCGGGTGTTCGCCCCGGAGGTCGTGGCTGAGCTGTTTCGCCATTTCCTTGATGCGCGCCTGCAGATCGGCTTCGTTGATGAACGGAATGAATTTTTTGTCGTGTACCTGTATCGTCGTCATTTGCGGTGGATTATTTGCGGACTACAAGCTGCTGCCCAATTTTGATGCCGTTATCCTGGAGGTTGTTCCATTGCTGGAGCTGCGCCACGGTAATGTTGTACCGGCGGGAAATGCTGTACAGCGTTTCTTTTTCGGTTACGGTATGGAACAACGAACCCGCGGGCGTTACGGTGCTGCCGGTTTTCTTCAGGTCTTCCACCATGGCTGGCGGGATACCGGAAGTTTTTTCTTCGGGGCGCACAGTGGCCGTGCTGGCAGGCGCCGGTTCAGCGGCGGTTCTGGCTTTAGCTATTTCTTCTTTGATGTCTTTGATGATCTTTTTCGGCTCCAGGTCTTTGTGATCGTCCACTTTCGCTACCGAGTTGCTGCCGAGGCGCGGTTTGGAAGATGCAAACCCGTCGAGCGCCACTCTTTCGCCTGCCGCGGGCTGATCGCCTTCATCCAGCTTGTTGCGCTTGCGCAGCCAGCGGAGCTGAACGCCTTCGGCCTGCGCAATGTCGTGCAGGGATTCGCCGGGGGCTACGATATGATAGTCGTTCTGGCCGCGTTTGCTTTTGCTTTGGAGGAAGATCAGCATGTCTTTTTCCAGCGGCTGGTCTTCGGCAAGATCGTTGTATTTGAGCAATGAGCTGAGGCGGATATCATATTGGCTGGCGATCTGTATCAATGCGGTGCCTTCCTTCACAAATACCACTTTGCGGTTGTTGATGCGGAACTCTGTGCCTGCAGGATATTTTTTTGCCGCGGCGGGTTGCGGGGTAACCACATCGTTGTTGCGGCCGGGCGGCTGCACCGGTTCATACAACGAAGGGTCGCCGGCCAGAGAAGGGCTTGCCGGGATGGGCTGCTTGCCCATGGCGAAGGCATTGTATTGCTGCAGTTGGTATGTTTCTATGATCTGGATCAACCGCTGCGGGTAGTTCCTGTCTGTAGCATACCCGGCTGTTTTAAGGCCGTACGCCCAGGCTTTGTAATCTTCCGGGTTCAGGTCGAACAGGAATTTGTAGCGGGGATTGTTGCGCAGGAATTCCGAATGGTCTTTCCATGATTCAGCGGGGGAACCGTATTTGCGGAAACATTCCTGGCGGGCGTCGTCGTCGTAATTCACGGAAGGCCCTGTCCAGTTATTCTTGCATTTGATGCCGAAGTGATTGTTGCTGTTAAGCACCAGCCAGCCGTTGCCGGACTGCGTTTCCAGAATGCCCTGCGCCAGCTTGATGGCGGCAGGTACGCCGGAGCGGCGCATCTCTTCCATGGCGATGTTCTTATACGTGTCTATGTACTGAGTGGTGCTGATGTTCTGTGCAACTGCGTTTACAGCTGCGCCTATAGACAAGCAGATAAGCAAACAGATGGCCAGGCAGTATGACTTTCTTTGCATGTATATGTTGAATTTAATGGGTCTTGTTCCGGATGATCCTTATTTTTTCCGGATCATCAGCACGCCGTCGCGCAGGCTCAGCAACAGTGTTTCAGCGCGTTCGTCCGCCACTGCTTTTTCGCAGAAGCTGATCATGGCTTTTGCATTGTTGCTCTGCTCTTCAGCCGCCAGCACTACTTCGCCGTGATAAAGCACATTGTCCGCCAGCATAAATCCGCCGGGCCGCAGCTTTTCCCAAACGAGATCGTAGTACCCGATGTAACCGGCCTTATCCGCATCAATGAACACGAGGTCGAACACTTCATCCAGCTGCGGGATGATCTCAGCGGCCTTACCGGTGTGCTGTGTGATGCGGCCCCTGAAACCGGCTTCGGTAATATAACGGCTGCTCATTTCTTCCAGCTCCTCGTTAATATCTATCGTATGCAGATGACCGTTCTCCGTAAGGCCCTGCGCCAGGCAGATAGCGGAATAACCGGTGTAGGTGCCTATTTCGAGGATGCGCTGCGGGCGCATCATCTGGCTTACCATGGCCAGGAAACGTCCCTGAACATGTCCGCTCAGCATATGAGGCTGATCCACTTTCAGGTACGTTTCGCGGTGCAAACGGTATAACAGCTCCGTTTCGGGAGTGGTGTACTTCTCTGCAAACGCCTGAATGTCCGGGGATATTACCTCCATGCCTTTTTTTTTGCAAACCTAAGCAATTATCAGCCAGCCACAAACAAATCGAGCCCGATAGTACTATCAGGCTCTTTACCCCATGTTAACCATTAAAAGACACAACTATTGACCATATAACATCTTATAATGGTCCGCTATAGGCTGTGACTGTATAAATGTATTTAATTTTATAACAATGGATAAATATCATCCATATGTATATGTTAATGGAGTAATACTAGAAGTTGGGCCGGAGCTTATTGGTGGTATAGAACACGCGGAAGTATTCCACCACTTCGTCTGCCGTGTCAAAGACCTTCAGCAGGTCCAGGTCTTCCGGGTGGATGTTGCTCTCCTTCTTCATCATCACCGCATCTATCCACGACAGCAGGCCGCTCCAGTATTCTCTTCCCACGAGCACCAGCGGTGTTTCCGTCATTTTTTTCGTCTGGATGAGGGTGGCTACTTCAAAGAATTCATCCATGGTACCGAAGCCGCCGGGCATCATCACGAAGCCCTGGGAGTATTTGGCGAACATCACTTTGCGGACGAAGAAATAATCGAAGTTGAGGCTCTTATCGTTGTCCAGGTAAGGATTCGAATATTGTTCATGCGGCAGCTGTATGTTGAGCCCCACGCTTTTGCCTTTTGCTTTCTGCGCGCCTTTGTTGGCCGCTTCCATAATGCCGGGACCGCCGCCGGAGATAATGCCGAAGCCGTCTTCAGCAAGGCGCTGCGCAATTTCGCAGGCCAGCTCGTAATAGGGATTGCCTTCGCGGGTGCGGGCGGAGCCGAATACGGAAATACAGGGGCCGATTTTTGCAAGCGCTTCGAACCCTTCCACAAACTCCGCCATGATCTTGAATATCTGCCAGCTGGAATGGGCTTTGGTTTCCGTCCAGTCCCGCATCTGCAGGTTCTTTAACAAATCGTTCATCTGCTGTTCTTTTTTGTTTTACAATCTACACTTTTTTACTGCAACGGTTGCAGGGATGCCCTGCTTTTGGAAAACAGCCATAAACCGATATAGGTAAACAGGCCGTTCACGATCAGCAGCTCATTCCCGAATTTATACCCGCCCAGCCATTGTTCTGAATATTGTTTGAGGATGAAACAGAGAAGGGGTGAAACGAGGCACACCACCACCGAGCCGTAATCCACGATGGGCCGCTTGTTCAGGATTCCGAAGGCAAACAGCCCCAGCATCGGCCCGTAAGTAATGGTGGCGAGGAACAGCACGGTATCGATCACTGCGCTTTCATTGAATACCTTGAACAAAAGGATGGTCAGCAGCAAAGCGACGGCGCAGCCGATGTGTATCATATTCCGGATGCGCTTCCGCCTGGCGTCCATGCCTTCGGTGGAATGGCCAAGGATGTCTATGTAAAAAGAAGTGGTGAGCGTGGTGAGCACACTGTCCGCGCTGGAAAATGTTGCCGCCGTCAGGCCCACGATGAAGATGATGCTGGCGAAGGTGCCCAGCTGGGTGAGCGCCAGCATGGGGAACACCTGGTCGGTCAGTTTCCGCCCGTCCGCCCCCAGCGGTATCTGCAGCGCGTTTGCGTTCATGTATTCGTACAGCAGCACGCCCAGGCTGAGGAAGAACACATTCACCACCAGCTGCATGATGCTGAAGGAATAGATATTCTTCTGCGCTTCGCCGAGGGAGCGGCAGCTGAGGTTCTTTTGCATCATATTCTGATCCAGCCCGGTCATCGTAACGGCGATCATCATGCCCCCGAAAAATTCTTTCGGGAAAAAGTTGGCGGCCTTCCAGTCCCAGAAGAATGTTTTGGAGCGCGGGTTTTC
>CBFHAF010000094.1:0-10071 GCA_965653435.1 uncultured Chitinophaga sp. | reverse complement strand
CGGATATTCTTCTGTGAAATAGGCACATTGTCCGTATTCCCTTCTATCAGCACATCGTAATCCCTGTAATCCTTGATGATCTTCGCGATCTTGCTGAGGGTTTCACCCGCAGCGGGCGAGATCTCGTAGCTGCCTGATTTGTACAGCATGTTGTCTGACAGGGAAATATATACAACGCCTTTCAATACCTGCACATCCACATCCCTCAGCTCTTCCCTGCTCAGGGAGCGGGTGAGGTTGTTGGTCAATACGAGGTTGAGCGAATCGCTCTTGTTCTTCGTATTCACCAGGTGCTGGATATAGCGGTTGGAAGCGTTGATCTCATCCACCAGTTTGGAAATGTTCACATTGCCCTGGTTGCCGGAGGTGAGACATTTATCAAGGGCGGCCTGCAGCGCCGCGAGGCCGGTGCGTTGTGCTGCAATCTGTTCGTCCAGGCTTTTGATTCTTGCATTGGCGCCGGAAAGATCGCGCTGGGCAGTCTGGTATTTGCCGTCCAGTTCGCGGTTCTGGTTCTGAAGGTCGTTGTAGCTGGTTTGCAGCTGCGCGAATTTCTTATTGCTCACACAGCCGGCGCCCAGTATGACCGTCACCAGCATTGCCGATGTTAAAACTTGTGCTCTCATATGGTACTATTTATGTCGACAAGAGCAAAGGTTGTGCCATCGTATTGCTGAATAAGGTAAGCCTCAATATGTTAGTTTCTTACATATGATATAAAAGATGAAAGAGACGGGCTTCGGTGGGCACCGGCGGTTATTGGTTTGCATTAGCGTTTAAACAGACGCGGTTCAAAGAACCGGAGAAAACCCCGATGTATAATCAAAACGGAATGCGCTATGGCAGTGCCTGAAGACATTTCGGATATATTTTTAAAGCTGGATGACGCGATTATCTCAGGCTGGACAGGCGATAGCGCCGCGCTGACGATCCGGGTTGAATGCCCGCAGCTGGCGGGCTTATTGATAAATATTTTACCAACTTTTTCGTTACCATGACCGGCCCCGGTACAATTTAGTTAACCGCAAAGCCAGCCGCAACAGGCGCACCACAATTTGTTCTGGCGGAACTGAAAGACATTTTGCCGCCAGCCAAAAGATCCTTGATGTGAATATAAGAGGAGATGCAGTGGTTCTTGATTGCATTCAACATGACCCCGCTTTTAATTACGAGGAAAGTTCGCCGGCTTTAAATTGCATGGCCGTCAGGCTCTATGACCAAAGCAAAAATGAACTGTCTATTGCGGCGCCGGGTGATATTTGCGATAGGTACTGGCAGTTGTGGTAAGCGGAATGTTCCTTTGATTTCCTTAACTTCATTGCATGAAAAAGCAGGAGACCATGGAGGCGTTTCTCGCAGGCAAAGGCATCATTTCCGCGAGCGCAGGCCTGTTCAACGTGTTTGAGAACGGGGACCACTGTACAGAGCCGCATGTTTACAACCGCAGGGATTTTTACAAGATATCGCTGCTGCTCGCCAAAAGCAGGCTGAGATGGGGGCAGCAGGAGGTTGCAATAGACCGCCCCGCGCTCGTTTTTTACAACCCGCATACCCCTTTTGCGTGGGACCCGGTTTCGGCCGAGCAACCCGGGTATTTCTGTTTATTCAAAAAGGAGTTCCTGGGGGAACGCAGCCGGAGCGAAAGCCTGCAAAACTCGCCGTTGTTCAGGGCCGGCAGCAATCCCGTGTTTTTCCCGGGTAAACAACAGCTGAAGCCCATCACGGGCATTTTCCGGGAAATGCTGGCCTGTATTGAATCCGGTTACGTCTACAAATACGATCTTCTCCGGAATTACCTTCAGCTTATGATCCACCAGGTGATGATGATGCAGCCCGAAGCCCTTGCTTCACGGCAACGGAATGCATCTGAACGCATCGCCTCGCTTTTTCTTGAATTGCTGGAAAGGCAGTTCCCCATCGACGCGCCGGAACGCCCCCTGGAGCTGCGCACGGCCGGCGATTATGCGAAGGCGCTTTCCGTACATGTAAATCACCTGAACCATGCCGTGCGCGAAGTGACAGGGAAGCCTACTTCCGTTCATATCGCCGACCGGGTGCTGGCCGAGGCCAAGGCGCTGTTGAAACATACAGACTGGCCTGTGTCTGATATCGCCTACAGCCTTGGTTTTGAATATCCCAGTTACTTCAACAACTTCTTCAAAAAGAAAACAGGCCATCCGCCCGGTGTTATCCGTGCCTGAAGATTATTTGATTTTTATATTTTTTACTTTGAAAATCTTAAGTCCTGCAATAGGCCTTCGGGTAATTTCGTGCTGTAAAACCAGATAATATGAAAGGCATTACAGTAACAGCCTATGCGGCGAAAACACCCAAAGGCAGGCTGGAGAGATTTACATACGGGCTTCCGGCGACCGGGAGGGAAGAAGTGGATATAAAAGTGCTGTATTGCGGCATTTGCCATTCGGATATCAGCATGGTAAATAACGACTGGGGCACAACGCAATACCCGCTGGTGCCGGGTCATGAGATCATAGGCGAAGTGATCAGGGCGGGCAGTGACGTGAAAGGCATTAAAACAGGCGATAAGGTGGGCCTGGGCTGGTTTTCCCAATCCTGCATGCATTGCCCGCAATGTATGAGCGGGCAGCAGCATTTTTGCAGCCAGGTGCAGCAAACGATCGTCGGGCGGCATGGCGGCTTTGCCGATATCGTACGCGGGCATTGGTCCTGGGCCATTCCGCTGCCCGAGAATATCGACATGGCAAAGGCCGGCCCGCTGCTTTGCGGGGGCATTACCGTTTTTAATCCCATTGTAGCCAGTGTAAAACCCACGGACAAGGTAGGCGTGATCGGCATCGGCGGGCTCGGCAATATGGCCATCCGGTTCCTTAAACACTGGGGCTGCGAAGTGGTGGCCTTCAGCTCGAGCAAAACCAAACATGAGGAGATCACCGGCATGGGAGCCAGCAGGGTAGTGGATTCCACGGATCCGGAAGAACTGAAATCCGTCCGGGGGCAGCTGAATTTCATTTTGAGCACGGTGAACGTACCGCTGGATTGGGATACATATCTGGGCTGCCTTGCTTTGAAAGGCGAGCTGCATACGGTGGGCGTGGTGATGGAGCCCATGCAGATCCCGGCCTTCAGCCTGATAAACGGGGAGAAGCGGGTGGCCGGCAGCCCGGGCGCAGGCCCTGCGCTTACCCGCACCATGCTGGAATTTTGCGTGCGGCATAATATCTATCCTACCGTGGAAGAATTCCCGATGGAGAAAGTGAACGAAGCCATGCAGCGACTGGCGGAGGGAAAAGCGAGGTACAGGATCGTGCTGAAGAATGAAAACGGGTAATAGTTTAAAATGAAAAAGCCACCGGCCGGTGGCTTTTCTTAATTTCATATGATGAAATACCAGATCATGAATACAGCTTTATTAAAAAAAGTGCTTTGGGCGGACGTACTGCTGGGCGGCAGCACGGCCCTGATTGGCCTGATCTGGTACGTATGGCTGGCTGGTTTCCTGGGCCTGCCTGTGAAGCTGGTCGCCGTTATCGCCGCAGTTACCCTGGCATATGCTTTACTGGCCCTCAGCCTTGCCATTCAAAACCCGCCCTTCATCCCTTTGCTCAGGTTGCTGATCGCCGCTAACTGGATGTGGGCGGTTATAGGCCTGGGAATGCTTATTTATTGCTTCAATGACGCAACGCCGTTCGGCGCCGCATTTTTAATATTACAGGTGGCGGTGGTAGGCGGACTGGCTCACCTGGAAGGGCGGCATGTTGTGAAGCTTTAATCATAGAGGCGGTTGCCGTTTTTCTGGCCCGGGCGCCCTCATTCCGTATAATATACATATGTACTACATAATTGAATTTTAACCCCAGGCCTTGATAATTTACTTTCCTTCTGTTTGTGGCCTTTAAATTTGATCATAATAATATCAGACCCGCATAAGCATATGCTGCTGCCATTATGCGTAATCGTTACCCTTTATAAAAAGAATTTGGATTAATAAAATTTCCGCCGCATATTTGATATGTACTACATAAGTACTATTGACCAAAACTCAACAATTCCCAGTTATGAAGAAAACTCTACTCGGTTGTACCGGGTGTATCCCCGGTATTTTCTTCCTGTTTATCCTTGCCATGCTTTTCTCCCCTGATGTTCACGGGCAAGCCAGGATATTGAATATCTCAGGTAAGGTAACAGACGATCTGGACGCGCCCGTGATAGGCGCCAACGTCCGGATTACAGGCACCCGCCTGGGCACCCTTACCGACGAGAACGGGCGGTACGCCATCGCCGTAAATCCCACGGACTCGCTCGATTTTACCTATATCGGCTATAAAAGCGTCCGCATGCCGGTGAAAAACAGGGTAGACCTGGACGTGAAGCTGCAAGCCGCTGCCGGCGGCCTCAACGAGGTCAGCATCATCGGCTACGGCCAGCAGAAAAAGATCAGCGTGATCGGCGCGCAATCCACCCTCAACGCGGAAGAACTGAAGCTGCCTGTGAGAGACATTGCCAGCACGCTCGGCGGAAGGATCGCCGGCATGATCACAACCTCCCGCGGCGGCGGCCCCGGGCAGGACAATTCCGGTTTCCTCGTGAGAGGCGTATCTACCTTCGGCACCAGCGTGCGCACGCCGCTGATCATTATCGACGGGGTGCCGGACCGCAGCCTGAACGATGTGGACCCTGAAGATATACAGACCTTCACGGTGCTGAAAGACGCAGTGTCTACCGCCGTGTACGGCACCAGGGGCGCCAACGGGGTTATCATCATCAATACCAAAAAAGGCGTGGCGGGAAAACCGGCAGTAAAAGTGGAGCTCAACCAGGGCATCACCCAATTCGTGCAGGTACCAAAAGTAGTGGACGCACCCACCTGGATGACGCTTTATAACGAAGCCCTTACCACCAGGGGCCGGAACGCTCTCTATACAGACGAGCGCATCGGCCTTCACCGGAGCGGCGTGGATCCGGAACTGTACCCGAATGTGGATTGGTACGACGAGATCTTCCGCAAATCCGGGATGACGCAGCGCGCCAACCTCAACATCAGCGGCGGTTCCGACAAAGCCACCTATTATATATCCGCCGGCTACTATGGCGAAACGGGCCTGATCAAGAATGACCCGGAACAAACGGGCTACGATTCAAAGTCTTATTACCGCCGTTATAATTTCACGGCCAATATCGGCGTGAACGTAACAAGCACCACGAAAGTGGATCTGAACATATCTTCCATCATCGACCGGAGGAACGGCCCCTGGAAAAGCGATGGCGGCAATGCCTCCAACAACCTGTTCTTACAGGTGCTGCATGTACCGCCGCACGTGATGCCAGGCAGGTATTCCAACGGCGCATATTCCATGTATCCCGGCGGCTTCAGCAGCCCCAACAGGATCGCGTTCGATGTAGGTTCCGGGAATGATTATTCCGCCACCATCCGCCCGAACCTCCGGCTGAAGCAGGAACTGGATGCTATTACCAAAGGGCTCTCTGTTTCCGGGCTGTTTGCTTTTGATATTTATACGGACGGCACTACCGCCACCACCAAGAATTCCGCCGCGGAATACGCAACAGGCAGGGATGCAGACGGAAACCTGATCACACAGGTCACCCGCGATGCTCCCGGCACGCTGGGCTTCGTTTCCACCAGGAGCTCCACCAGGAGGATGTATTCCGAAGCCTCCCTCAACTACGGCCGCACATTCGGCAAACATGAAGTGGGCGGGCTCGTTCTCTTTAACCAGTCCGAATACGTGGACGGCAACGCCGCCACCTTTACATCGGCTGTGCCGTTCCGCAACCGCGGCTTAACGGGTAGGGTGACCTATGGTTACGACAGCCGTTATTTCGTGGAAGGGAATTTCGGTTATACCGGTTCAGAGAACTTCAGCCCACGCAACCGTTTCGGGTTTTTCCCGTCTGCAGGCGTGGGGTACATCGTTTCGAACGAAAAATTCTACGAGCCGCTGAAAGACTTCATGCCTTACTTCAAGCTGCGCTACAGCTACGGCCTTACCGGCAACGGCGGCTTCAGCACGCGTTTCCTGTACCTGACGCAACTTTCCAAAACATCGGCATCAGGTTACCAGTTCGGCATACCCTCGTCGCTTTCACCGGCCTACAGCGGGTATGCGGAATCACAGATCGCCACGGACCCGACCTGGGAAACGTCTTACCGCCACAACCTTGGCATCGAAATGAACTTCCTGAACAACGATCTTAAGCTGGTAACCGAACTGTTCCGCGAAATGCGCAAAGGCATCCTCCGGGCGGACCAGACCATTCCCGGCATTTCAGGCTTCGGCGGCGTAAACCCCACGCGCAACATCGGCATCGTGCGCAACAAAGGCATAGACGTAACGCTGACCTACCGTAAAGACCTCTCCGAACAAAAATGGGTGAACATCACCGGCACCTTTACCTACAACAGGAACACCAACCTGGAGGACGGCCTGCCCCCGCAACGCTACCCCTGGATGGAATGGAAAGGCAAGGAAGTGGACGCCAAAACATTATACATCGCGGAAGGGCTGTTCCAAACCCAGGATGAGATCGACAAACATGCCATCCAGTCCGGCGACATCCGTGTAGGCGATATCAAATATAAAGACCTGAACGAGGACGGCGTTATCGACGCGAACGACATTGCGCGCATAGACGTGTCCGGCACGCCCAAAATGATGTACGGCGTGAATCTTTCCTTTGGTTATAAAGGCTTCGATATCGGCGCATTCATACAGGGAACCGGGAAAGTGTACCTGAACTACGGCATCGGCGACGGCACCCGGCCCTTCAGCTCAGGCCCCATCAGCAGCGCGCTGATGGTCATGGTAGAAGACCGCTGGACGGAAGAAAATCCCAATCCCAACGCTTTTTATCCCCGGCTGAACACCAACCAGGATCCCAACTCCAATTACCTGAACAGTACCTGGTGGCTCAAACCCTCCGACTTCATCAGGCTGAAAAGCGCCGAGATCGGCTACACGCTGAGCCCTGCACTGGTAAAGCGTTACGGTATCAAGAACCTTCGAGTGTTCATGAACGGCACCAACCTGTTCACCATCTCCAAATGGAAACACTGGGATCCCGAGCTGAACGATACCGGCACCAGCTCCACGAACTATACCCGCGGCGAATCCTATCCCAACATCAAAGCCTACAACTTCGGAGTAAGGGCCGCTTTTTAACCGCATAAGCAGGCAAACATGAAACCGGCATGATATGTTTTATCGCACATGGACATGTTAATGCGAGGTCCCGTCCGGCCTGTAAAAAATTAAATATTAACAGATGAAACGTTATATCAACTATACAACATCACTGGTCCTTGCAGCGCTTTTGGTCTCAGGCTGCGAGAAAGGTTTTTTCGACAATGCTCCCAAAGACCTGCAGACCATCGAGATGGTTTTCCAGAATAAGCTGGAAGCGGAAAACTGGCTGTCTGGCGTATACAACCGCCTGCCCGACGTATGGGCGGACGGTAACGTGACCGGCAGGGGCCTGGCCGAGCTGAGCGACGAACTGGAGCTTTCATCGCCTTCCATTATCGGGGCGGGCAGCATGAGCAGCCAGAGCGGCATCAACGTATATACAGGTTATTACCAGGCTATCAGGCTGGCCAATATTTTCCTGGCTAATATCAATAACAGTAAGTCGAACCTGCTGAAAGAACCCAATGGCGAAGAGCTGATCCGCCAGTATACCGGCGAAGCGCGTTTCCTGCGGGCGAATTATTACTGGATGCTGATCAGGCTGCACGGGCCCGTGGTATTGGTGGGCGACAGGGTAGCCGGTGTGGACGACGATTTCCAGAAGCCGAGGAATACCTGGAGCGAATGCATCAACTACATCCTTTCTGAAATGGAAGCGGCCAAAGAGCTGGTACCTGAAAAACATCTGGTGCCTTCATCCGGCGAAGACGATCTTTCACAAACAGGGCGCATCACCAAGCTGATCGTGGAAGCGGTGCAAAGCCAGGTGCTGCTGTACGACGCCAGCCCGCTTTTCAACGGCAACAGCAACTTCACAGAGTTCAGGAACCGGGACGGCAAGCAGCTGATGAACCTCACAGCGGATCCTTCGAAATGGGCAAAGGCGGCGGAAGCGGCCAAGGCCGCCATCGATCATGCTGAGGCAACCGGCAGGAAATTATATACAGCGAGCGACAACGATCCTTTCCTGGCAGCTGTAAAATCCGTGCGCGGCCTGTTCTTAACCGGCTGGAGCGACGAAGGCATCTGGATCAGGACCAATACCGGTTTTTCTGTTTGGGAAGAAGATGCGGCGCCCCGCGCGGCCAATGGCACCAAGACCAATGCCGTGCTGTCCATACCGCAGGAGATGGTGGACAAATACCGCATGACCAACGGCCTGAACATCGATGAGGCCGGCAGCGGGTACGAGGAAACCGGGTATGTTACTACAGGGAAGTCAGGCTTTTACGTGACGGGTACTTCCAAAATGTATGTAAACCGTGAGCCCCGGTTCTACGCGAACATCACCTTCAACGGTTCCACTATTCCTTTTGTGCCCAAAAGCGGCCAGACGAGAGTAGAGTTCTGGCCGATGGGCAACTCCGGCAATGCGCACGGCAGCCAGAACATGTTCCCTAAAACCGGGTACCTGGTGCGGAAGAACACGAATGTGAGCCGCAACCTCCAGAGCAATGCGGGCAACGTGGTAAGGCCGGCGATGTACATCCGTCTTGCCGAACTGTATCTTAACTACGCCGAGGCGCTGAATGAGTCAGACCCCGGCAATGCGGACATTCTCAAATACCTGAACGCCGTTCGCGTGCGCGGCGGCATTCCTGGAATAGCGGCCGGGCTTGACCAGGCAGCCATACGCGCCATCATACAAAGGGAACGCTGCATCGAGCTCGCTTACGAAGGACACCGCTTTTACGACATCCGCCGGTGGAAGATCACAGATAAGCCGGAAGGCCGCCAGGGTGGAGATTTTCACGGCATGAACGTATTTACAGGCGAGAGCCTCAGCGACGATGCGTATTACGAGCGCACCAGAACAAGCACACGCCTCTGGTACGACCGCTACAACCTGCTGCCGCTGCCGCAGAGCGAAGTGCAGAAAAATTCCCAAATGGTGCAGACCATCGGGTACTAACACCCAGCCTCCGTCAATTGTGGGTTTTATCAAAGTGGATAAAAAATTCCAAACAAAGAGTCTGCGAAAATGCAACGATCATTGAAAGTAATTACCAGTTCCGTGCTGTGCTGCCTTCTGCCCGCCGTATTGGCGGCTCAGGAGGCGGTTCAGCGCAAGTTTAAAGTGCCGGTGCTAACCGGGAAGGAGATCAATCCCGTGATCCGCGTCAGGGTGGATGCGAAGGAAGAGAACGATACCCTGCGGCAGATGGTATTGCATCTGAAAGGTAATGTCCGGCTGGAGAATATCCGTGTATACGCGGCGGGCGCAGACAGTGTGCTGCTGAAAGCGGAAAAGATGGGCAACAAAACATTATTTGCCGGAACGTCCGCTCCCGCGGCAGGAAAGATCGTGCTGAAAGGCAATGCCGCGCTGCGGAAAGGCGCGAACTATTTCTGGGTGACGGTTGCTCCTTCAGCAGCCGCGCCGCTGGCAGCCCGGCTGCATATAGATGCCGCCGCCGTACGGACGAACAGCCGGAACATCAGCATCACACCGGATGCGTATGTACACAGGCTGGGTGTTGCACTGCGGCAGCACGGCCAGGACGGCGTGCATACCTACCGCATCCCGGGATTGGCCACTGCGAAGGACGGCACGTTGCTGGCGATATACGACGTGCGCCGGGAAAGCGGCAGGGACCTGCAGGGGAATATAGACATCGGCCTGTCCAGGAGCCTGGATAAAGGCAAAACCTGGCAACCGATGCAGATCGTGCTGGATATGGGCGCCTGGGGCAAGCTGCCGGAGAAGTTCAACGGCGTGTCCGACGCGAACGTGCTCGTGGATAAGAACACCGGCCATATTTTTATCGCCGGCCTGTGGATGCATGGCGTGATCGATTCAACGGGCCGTTGGGTGGAAGGGCTTACCGCAGACAGCACAACCTGGAACCATCAATGGAAAACAAAGGGCTCGCAGCCCGGCTTCGGT
>CBFHAF010000093.1:0-10080 GCA_965653435.1 uncultured Chitinophaga sp. | reverse complement strand
CCCGGGTTGTTTTGCTATAAAAGGGCTGTAAAGATACGTTTATTCTGCCTTCTGTCGCTCCTGCACCAGCACCAGGTCCCCCAGCTTCACCTGGATGGGGATATTGCCGATCTGCACCACGGCCACTTTGCCGCGCAGCTCGTTCACCCTCCCCACCTGGTTATTGGTCCGGATCTTCACCTGGTCGCCTACTTTCACCTCTCCCTTCACCTCCTCGAACCTGTCCTGCACCTTCTTCTTTATCTTTTCGTTAATTGCCTGGCTTTTGCGGTTGAAGAGCAGGGCTTCCGCCTGTTTGATGACCTTCTGCTTGTCTTCTGTCCGTTTCCACTCTATAACGATCTGCTTCAGCTTCCGCTCCATATCCTTCAGGTAGTTCAGGTCATCTTCCTTGATCTTGTTCTGCAGCTTCTGAAGGGTATATTGCTGCTGCGCGCGCTCTTTATCGGATAAGATCTCGTACTCCCTTTTCAGCTTCTCATTCTCTTTCAGCAGCTTCTGGAGCTCTTTTTCCTTGCTTTCCACCTTCTGGAGGTCCTGCTCCGCTTTGTTGAGCAGCTTGTCCAGCCTGAAATGCCCTTCGTCCACCAGTTTCCTGGCCCGGTTGATCAGCCCCTGGTCCAGCCCGATCCGCTGCGCGATGCTGAACGTATAGGAGCTGCCCGGCTTGCCGATCAGCAGCTTGTACATGGGCTGCAGGTTCTGCTCGTCGAAGCCCATGGCCGCGTTTACGATCCCTTTCACTTTCCCGGCCATAATCTTCAGGTTCAGGTAGTGGGTGGTTACGATCCCGAAAGCGTGCTTGCGCGCCAGCTCTTCCATGATCACTTCGGCAAAGGCCCCGCCCAGGTTGGGGTCCGAGCCGCTGCCCAGCTCGTCTATAAAAAAGAGCGTTCTGCCGTTCGCATTTTCCATGAAGTGTTTCATGTTCTTCAGGTGCGAGCTGTAGGTGCTCAGTTCAAATTCCAGGCTCTGCGTGTCGCCGATATGGATCATCACCTGCCTGAAAATGCCCAGCTGGCTGGTAGGGTGCACCGGCACCAGCAGGCCGGCCTGCAGCATCAGCTGGATGAGCCCTACTGTCTTCAGCGTCACGGTCTTCCCCCCGGCATTGGGCCCGCTGATCACCAGGATATGCTGATCCTTGTCCAGCGTCATGCTGATGGGGATGGTGGCCTTTCCCTGCTTGCGGTTATACAGCAGCAGCAAGGGATGGTAAGCTTCCACCAGGTGCACCTGCGCATGCGGCACCAGCATGGGGAAGTTGCCGTTGATATCCAGGGCCAGGCGGGCTTTTGCCCGTATAAAATCATAAATGCCCAGGATGTCGTGATAACCGCTCAGCAGGCTGTGGTGCTTCGCCAGGTCTGCGGTAAGGCCGCGCAGTATCTTATATACCTCGCGCTGCTCGTCCCGCTCCAGGGAATACACCTCGTTATTGAGCTGGATGGTCTCTTCCGGCTCCAGGAAGGCGGTCCGCCGTGTGTCAGACTCCCCGTGGAGTATCCCCTTCACCATGCGTTTCTGTTCGGCGAAAATAGCCACTACCCGGCGGCCGTTGAGGAAACTCTCCTCAATGTCTGCCAGGTAGCCCTGCTTTTGCAGTTTGGAAAGGATGCGGTCGAACACCCTTCTGAGCTCGGTACGCTTGCGGAACAGCTGCATGCGCAGCCTGGCCAGCTCGGGCGTGGCATTGTCACGCACCTGGCCGGCTTCGTCAAGCACCTCGTCTATCAGCGTCACGATCTTCTTTTCGTAGTATGTGTTGGCAATGACGCCATGCAAGGCTGCATAGGTCACTCTCCTGTCGGCGTCAAAAAAACGTACAATGCTGTTCATGCTTTCCGCCAGCTTGCGGATCTGCATGAACTGCTCGCCGGTGAGCACGGCTCCCTGAATGTCCAGCAGGCGGAGTTCCTGTTTCAGGTTCAGCACATAGTCATTCGGGAAATGCACCTGGATCAGCACCAGCTGCTTATATTCATGCGCCTGCTGCAGCGCAGTTCTCACGTAGTCAATGTGTGTATGCAGGCGCAGCTCTTCGGCCATTTGCTTGCCCAGCTCCGTTTTGCAATGCTCCTGCAGTAATGTCTTTACTTTGTCAAACTCCAACTGTACCAGCGCCGACTCTGGAAAATATTTCACCTTTTTGTCAATTTAAATTTTGCGGCTGCCGGCCCGGTGCAACCTTTTTTCCTTTTTTCGTTCCGCAAAGTTGGACCATCTCCCGGAAATGCTCAAAAGCGATTGATCAATAAACAGGGACGAATGACAAATGCGGTTCATCATCCGCCTTTTCTCAAAAGAATGTTAAAGTTACTTAACTTGTTGATCCAAAGCTCCAGGGATATCGTAATTTGATAGACAGAACAAACATATGATGAACCTGAAAAAATACCTGCTCGCAACGCTTTTCGCAGGCTCCGGCCTGGTCAGCTGCGCGCAGTCCAAGAACGAAACAAGTAAAGAACCAGGGGATATGACGATCTCAAAAGACACAAAGACCGAAACGGCAACCTTCGGCACCGGCTGCTTCTGGTGCACGGAAGCACAGTTCCAGCAGCTGGAAGGGGTATTGACAGTGGAATCCGGGTATTCCGGGGGCGACAACCCCAACCCCACCTACGAAGAGGTATGTACCGGCAATACCGGGCATGCCGAAGTGGTGCAGATCACCTACGATCCCGCGAAGATCAGCTTCGCCACCCTTCTGGAAGCCTTCTGGCTCAGCCACGACCCTACCCAGCTGAACCGGCAGGGTAACGACGTGGGAACCCAGTACCGGGGCGTTATTTTCTACCATAACGAGGAGCAGCGGAAGGAAGCCGAGTTCTACAGGAAGAAGCTGCAGGAATCAGGCTCCTACAGCGCGCCGATCGTGACGGAGATCTCTCCTTTCAAGGCTTTTTACAAGGCGGAAAACTACCACCAGAACTACTATAACCAAAATGGCTCCGCGCCATATTGTTATTACGTGGTGAAGCCGAAGCTGGAGAAATTCAAGAAGGCTTTCGCGGAGAAGCTGAAGAAGTAGTTTTTCTTTAAAAGAAACTGAAAAAGACGCCACTGCGGGCGTCTTTTTCTATTCCGGAGGTATCCCGGTTCAGTCTAACTGCTATTTTTCACGGCGTATCCCGTTGTTTTACAGCACATCCAGCTTTTTGCTGCCCTTATACAGCCAGGCCAGCAGGAAATACGCAATTGCTGTGATAATGAGCACATAACCGGCAAATCCGATGGTCAGGACTGCTTCGGTGCCCATCCAGCTGTTCAATTCGGCAAAGTAGGCGATCACTGCCATTATAACTCCGGTGATACCGCCAATAAAGGTTACCGTCTTCATAGAGGGGTGTGTTAATTGGGTCAAACGATTTTAGGTTATAATTCGGTTACATCCTATAACGTGCCAACCTGTAAAAGGTTTACAGGCGGGCCTGGAGAATATTTCCACATTCCAGGGTGTGGATAAATTTACCTGGTTGTTGGTTAACCCTGCTTACATAAATCCACATTCTCCGGTTATAAGACGGATGGAAAGGTGTTTCTCCCCTATCATCGTTCCCAATAAAAAAGGCAGGCCATATGGCCTGCCTTTTTAAGTTATGTTGCGCAAGTGTTATTTCTTCGCCAGGTCTTTGATCCTGATGTTCCGGAAACGCACTACCGAACCGTGGCCGAGATAGCCGATATGCCCGGTCGTGTTTTTCAGGCCGGGGTGGTCCTTGTGGTCGAGGGTGCCTTTATCGCGGGCCTCGGCAATGTCGCCATCAAGGATCACGGTGCCGTTCAGCTCCACGATGATGCGGGTGCCTTTTACGGTCACCTGCTGGTAGTTCCATTCGCCGGTAGGTTTCAGGAAACCGCGTTTGGCGGGGATCACACCGTATACCGAGCCATGGTACTGGTATACCTGCAGGTTTTTGTAGATGTCCGCATCATTATCCAGGATCTGCAGCTCCATGCCTTTGTAAGCTGCATCGCCGCCGAGCGGGGCGCGGATGCCCAGGCCGTTGTTCGCACCGGGCGTAAGCTGGAATTCGAAACGGTAAATGAAATCGGAGAATTCATCTTTGGTATAAATGTTCCCGCCGCTGCCGCTTTTAGGCTCACACACCATAGCGCCGTCTTCGATCACGTAACCGCTGGTATTGCCGGTCCATTCGTGCATGTTAGTGCCGTCGAACAGGATGCGGTAGCCTTCTTTCTTTTCGGCTTCGCTGAGCACGTAAGGTTTGGGGCGCTCGAATTCACGCACGTACAGGTTGCGGTAATATACCTTGGTGCCGTGGGCCTGCAGTTCCAGCTGCTCTTCGGGGAAGATGGGCTGCTTGCGGTCCCAGTAGTTTTCCAGTACCACGTTGTTCACCACCTGCTCACCGTTGAGGTAAACGGTCACGCGGTCGCCTTTCATGACGATGCGGAACGTATTCCATTCGCCCGGCGCATTATCCGCCAGCAAGGCGGGTTTGCTCGGGTTAGCCTGGTTGTTGTAGAGGCCGCCTGAACCAACGTCTGCACCCACGTCCCTGCGGGCGGTATCCCAGATCTGTACCTGCGGGGTGCCGCGGAGGTAAATGCCTGCGTCGCCGTTGGGCTCTATTTTCCAGTCAACGAACATTTCAAAATCACCGTATTTTTTGGTGGTGCAAAGGTTGTCGCCATGACCGTTGAACGTAAGCACGCCATTGGTAACGCTCCAGCCTTCGCGCATCTTCGCGTCCGCTTTTTCCTGTTCTTTTGCCAGCGTGGCAGCGTCCATCTGCGCGCGTTTGATCGGGTTGGCAACGAGGCCTTTCCAGCCGCTGAGGTCTTTACCGTTGAACATGCTCACAAAGCCTTCGCCTGCGGGCATTTCAGCGAGATATTTACGGATCGCCTCGCGCTGGTAGTCCGCATCTCCGCCTTTCAGCACGGAAGACGTTTTTTCGAGCAGGCTGCGTACGGTTGCGCCGCTATAGGTTTTATCAGCCAGCGCAACGTTCATCACTGCCTGCGCTGCTTCCTGCTGCACGGATGCATCGTCCAGGAAATTGCCGGCGAATATGAGCGCGGGGAAGGTTTTACATTGTTCCGCCTGCGCAAGTATCTTTTTCTTCAGCGCCGCGTCAGGGTTCAGCTCCATGGCATTTCCCAGCATCAGCAGGCGTTGCTCGGGCTGGCTAACTGCTTTGGCTAAACGAACATATCCCTGCAAAGCAGTATTGCGGTAAGCTGCGTCCTTGCGTGCGATCCGCAGCAGGGAATTTGTGGCGCCTGCGTCTTTCCAGTCGTTGAGCGCCGCTACTGCCGCGGTTTTCTGGGAAGCGTTGCCTTTTTCGAATGCATCGTTCACCACTTTCAGCGCATCGGCGCCGCCCAGGCCCGCGAGGATCGCATAATAACGTTCCTGGCTGGCTGGCGCTTCCGTTTCCATCTGCGCGATCACCGCTTTCTCCTGGCCCGGCGCTGCGGCTATCACAGCGGCTTGCAGGGCTTTGATATCTTCGGCGTTTTGTGCTGAAGACAGCAACTTGTACAGTGCGGGAAGGTTGCCCGCAGTGACCATATCTTTCAGGGCGCCGATAGCAGCTTTGCGCACGCCTGCGTCCGATGATGCGGTGAGGGGCAGTACGTCCTGGATGCGGCTGTCTGCCTTGCGGGCAGCGAGCACGTCTATGAGGGCAACCTGTGCCGCTGCGGGCATATTGGCCAGCAGGGAACCGGATTGGGCGGTCACTTCATCGCCTTTGATCGTTTGCAGCGCACTTTTTACGGCTGCAATTTCCGTGGCATTGCCGGTTTTCATCAGGCCGAGCAGTGCGGGTACGGATTTTTCACCGCCTATCTGTCCTGCCGCGGTAATGGCCGCCAGCTTCACCGGCGCGTCCTTGCTTTTCAGGAAAGGCATGATGGCCGGCAGGGCCGCTTCCACTTTATTATTGCCCAGCATGGTGATCACCGCGGCCTTGCCTTCCGGCGTGGCTTTGGATAAGGATTTGATCCATGCGGCGGTGGCGGCGGAGCCGAGGGAGCCGCTGGCGAATTTCATGGCGGCGTCGCGGTATTCGGGTTGTTTGTCGTTTACGGCGGCCAGCAGCAAAGGCAGGGCCCTTTCACCTTCTGCCTGGTTCAGGATGTATAGGGCTGCGGTACGCACGTGTACCTGCCCGGGCGCCTGCGCGTGGTTCCGGATATCCTGCGCGGCGAGGGAAGCTTCTTTGGTTTTACCCTTCGCCAGCAGGTTCTGCGCATATACAATGTAAGAACCGGTTGCGTTAGTGAGGTCGTATTTGTAATCCGCGCGGCGGGCTGCATTTTCCAGCGTTTTGCCGGCGGCGGGGTCCGCGATCTGCGCGAGAGCGTAAAGCGCGGTTTTGGCCAGCATCTTGTCCGCATCGGTTGCCAGCGGTACCAGGGCGCTGGTAGCGGCGGGAATGCCCGCATCGCCGATGGCTTCCACGAGGATCTGTTTGTTGCGGCCGCTTAGCTTAGGCAAAGCTGCCAGCAAGGCCTGCTGCGCTGCGGGTGAATTGATCTTGGAAAGCGTGCGGGCCGCGGGGTCCGCCAGGCGCTCGTCTGTAAGGTAAGGTACGATGGCAGCCACCGCCTGGTCTGTGCCGATCTGCTGGAGCTGTGCCAGCAGGAATGCTTTGTTCTCTTTATCCTGCACCAGCCCCAGTGCTTTGGAATAAGCGGCCACTGCGGCTTTGCGCAGGTCTTCCTTGCCGGGCTGGGTCACATAAAAAGCATAGCCGGAAAGGGCGTACTGGATGGCGGAGTTGTCGCCTTTGCCGGGAGCGGAAAGCATGGCGGCCATGCCGGTGATGCCTTCTTCCCCCAGTTCCGCGAGAGCGGTCATATTGGCCTGGAGGGCGGCCTGGTTCTTTGCAGGCTGCTGTTGCAGCAGGTCTGCTATTTTCGTGTGTGCGGCACGGTTATCCTGCTTCGGCTGGGCCATAACACCCAGTTGAAGAAGACAACAAGCAGCAGCGATCAATATTTTTTTCATCATGTTTAATTGTCAGGGTGATGCAAGCTAGATGGTCCAGGGGCCGCGCATAGGTTGGAATATAAGCCTGTTGGCGCCTTCGTCGTTGATAAACTCCTGTTTTACGGGGTCAAATTCGAGGTTGCGCCCCAGTTGCAGGGCTATCTTACCCATGTTCACGATGGTGGCGGAACGGTGGCCGTTCTCTTCATTCAGCGCGAACTTCTGGCGTTTTTTCACGGCTTCCACGAAATCCGTCACCTGCGGCGCGGGATCGGGGAAGGCGGCGAGTTTCTTTTCCAGGTCCGGGATGTCTGACTTAAAACCGGGATACAGCTTGCCTTTCGGCCCTTCAATATAAGCGGCCTTCGTTTCGGTGCCTGCGCCGTCAAGCACGATCTGGCAACCGTCTGCATAGGTGTAGGTGATCTTGCGCCAGGTGCCTACGGCATCGCTGTGCTGCTGGGGTGCGTCCACTTCTACTTTCACGGGGCTGGTATTGTCTTTCCCGAGGAAGTACTGCACGGGGTCCAGGTAGTGCTGGCCCATGTCTCCCAGGCCGCCGCCGTCGTAGTCCCAGTAACCCCGGAACGTACCGTGCACGCGGTGTGCGTTGTATGGCTTGTAGGGTGCGGGGCCCAGCCACATGTCGTAGTCCAGCTCTTTGGGAACGGCCTGCGGTTCGAGGTTGGTTTTGCCCACCCAGAAAAATTTCCAGTCAAAGCCGGTGTGCCTGCTCACGGTCACTTTAAGCGGCCATCCCAGGAGCCCGCTGTCCACCAGCTTTTTGATGGGCTCCACGGTAGTGCCCATGCCGTAAAAGCGGTCTGAAAAACGGAACCAGGTGTTGAGCCTGAAGATCCTGCCGTGCTGCTGAACGGCTTCCACGAGGCGTTTGCCTTCTCCGATAGTGGCCGTCATCGGTTTTTCACACCAGATGTCTTTCCCGGCACGCGCAGCGTCTGCCGCAATAATGCCGTGCCAGTGCGGCGGCGTGGCCACATGCACAATGTCCACTTCCGGCAGCTGGATCAGCTCACGGTAATCGGTAAATGTTTTAACGCCTTTCCCGCCATTGGGGAGCGCATTCAGGCCTTTCTGGATGTGGCCTTTATCCACATCGCAGATGGCAACTACGCGGGTGCCTGCATACCCGAAGTGTCCGCGGCCCATGCCGCCGGTGCCTACTACCGCCTTCGTCAGCGTATCGGAAGGGGCCAGGTAGCCACGGCCCAACACGTGACGGGGCACAATGGTAAAGGCTGCGAGCGCCCCCAGCGAATTCCGCATGAACGCTCTCCTGGAAGATTGATGTACTTTCTTTCCCATGGTATTCTTTAAGTGTAAACGTGAGTTTTCGCGATTACAAAAACAAACTGGATTTTTGAATGCTGATGTTATATCGAAGCCAAAACGGTGGATTATTAATAAACCTTTCTACCTGATAAAAACCCCTCAATGAAATTGCATGCATAAATATGCGCACTATTTTTGCTAAAGAGTAAAGTTTTATGATTTTTTACCTAATGTATAAAACTTGTTAAAAATTTTAGATAAAGTAAGCAGTATTGAACTCAAAACTGATATTTTTTTTACCTCCATGAGTTCTTCTCCGGTGAAAAAGATAAATACTGCAGATATCGTTAACTTTAAGGGAACACCGTCGATCCATGTACGTCACCTTTCCCCCACCCGCACCTCTCGCCCGGTATGTACGCATGTTCTGGGCATTCGAGTACCAGGTACCGGACGGGGAGCCGTATGTGTACCGTTCGCTGGCAGACGGCTGCGCGGAAATGGTCTTTCATTACAAAGGCCGCTTCGCCCAGCTGGACGGCAGTTGCGACCAGGCAGCGGTGCTGCATGCGCAAACCAGCCGTTACACCCGCTTCCTGACGCACGGCAGCTTCGGCATCTTCGGGGCCTACCTCTACCCTTCCGCATTGCCGCAGCTGTTCGGTATTTCTTCCGCGGCATTCAGCAACCAGATACCGGAGCTGGCGGCCGTTTGCGGCGCCGAAGGGCGGCTGCTGGAAGAACAGATCATGACGGCGCAATATCACCACCAGCGCGTGGAGATACTCAGCGCATTCCTGCAAACGCAGCTGGCCCGGCGCAAGCCTGTTGAAACCGCGGCGCATCATGCCATCAGAGCCATTTTAAAAGCACAGGGCATGGTGAACGTTACGCAGCTGGCGGCGGACCTTTGCCTGAGCACCCGCCAGTTCGAGCGCAATTTCAAAACATATGCGGGCTTCACCGCCAAAACCTGGTCGCGCATCATCCGCTTCCAGCGGGCCGTATCGCAATATGGCCGGGTGGAAGAAAACCTGACGGGACTGGCGTATGAATGCGGGTATTATGACCAGAGCCATTTTATACACGACTTCAAAGAGTTTTCCGGATACCACCCGCGGCAATATTTCTCCGGCCGGCCGGAGGGGATTGAATACAGGGAGGATTAAAATGTCGCATTTCTCCAATTTCCCCCAACTCCCCCGCCTTAATATTGCAATAAAAACATACCATGGCAACACCGAACAAACCCGCAGGCTCACCTACGCTTTGCCCTTATTTCCTGGTGCCGGACGGGGACAAATTCATTTCTTTTCTTAAAGAGGTGTTCGAAGCTGAAGAATCAGCCGTGTACCGCGACGATAACGGCCGCATCATACATGCTGAATTGCGGATAGACGACAGCGTGATCATGTTCGGCAACAGCACGGAACGATTCCCGCCCCAAACCGGCGGCGTGTTTATGTATGTGACCAGTACAGATGATGTGTACAACAAAGCGCTGGCGGCAGGCGCCACATCGGAAGGCTCACCGGAAAACAAGGACTATGGCAGGTCTGCAGGTATAAAGGATCCCTTCGGGAACACCTGGTGGATCACCCAGCTGTGAGCATCAGGTAAGCTCCGCATCCGGTGCGGCATTCACGGCCCTGTCTTTTGCATGGGCCGTATAATAATCCCACATGATGTTGAACACTTTTTCCTTCAGCACCGGCAGATCCGCGCGGGTAAGGCCTTTCGTGTCTACCGGCGGCAGGAAATGAAAATCGATCCGGTGCGGCAGCGCAAACAGGAACTTGCCCGGCACCTGTATCTTT
>CBFHAF010000092.1:0-10176 GCA_965653435.1 uncultured Chitinophaga sp. | reverse complement strand
GGAATATGGTTAGAAGTCTTAGGTTCTTGTCCCGGGCTTGCCCATAAAAAGAGGCGCCCGGTCACCGGAACGCCTCTCTGAAGATATTGATTATAAGCCTGTTAATCTGCTATCACCGGCTTTTCCGGCCGCATCTGCGGGAAGAAAAGCACATCCTGGATGCTCGGCTGGTTCGTCATCAGCATGGTGAGCCGGTCTATCCCGATACCAATGCCGGAAGTGGGCGGCATGCCGTATTCCAGCGCCCGGAGAAAATCCTGGTCGATGTACATGGCCTCGTCGTCGCCGCGGGCCATCAGCTCCACCTGGTCTTCAAACCGCTGCCGCTGGTCGATGGGGTCGTTCAGTTCCGAATAAGCGTTCGCGATCTCCTTTCCGTTCACGATCAGCTCAAAACGTTCCACCACACCGGGTTTGCTGCGGTGTTTTTTGGTGAGCGGGCTCATTTCAACGGGATAATCGATGATAAAGGTAGGCTGCACGTAGTGGTGCTCGCACTTTTCGCCGAATATCTCGTCTATCAGCTTACCCTTGCCGGAGCTGGCCTCCACATGAATGTTCAGCTGCCTGCACACGTCGCGCAGGGCGGTTTCGTCCATGCCGGAAATGTCGAAGCCGGTATGTTCTTTAATGGCGTCGTACATGCTCACGCGGCGGTACGGCGCTTTAAAATCGATCTCTTTTTCGCCCGCCGTCACTTTCGTGGAACTGTTTACGTTGACGGCCACTTTTTCGAGCAGGGCTTCGGTGGTGTCCATCATCCAGTTGTAGTCCTTGTAAGCGGCGTACATTTCCATCACGGTGAACTCCGGGTTGTGGGTGCGGTCCATGCCTTCGTTGCGGAAGTCTTTCGCGAATTCGTACACGCCTTCAAACCCGCCTACGATCAGCCTTTTCAGGTACAGCTCGTTGGCGATGCGTAGGTACAGCGGCATGTCCAGCGCATTGTGGTGCGTGATGAACGGGCGCGCGGCGGCTCCTCCGGGAATTGCCTGCAGGATGGGCGTTTCCACCTCAAGGTATCCCAGTTCGTTATAAAAATCCCGCATGGTCTGCATCAGGCGGGTGCGTTTGATGAATACTTCTTTTACCTGCGGGTTGATCACCAGGTCCGCATACCGCTGGCGGTACTTGAATTCGGGATCGGTCACGGCGTCGAAGGTTTCGCCTTCTTTTTCCTTTACTACCGGCAAAGGCCGGAGCGCTTTGGCAAGAACGGTCAGTTCTTTAACGTGAACGGAGGTTTCGCCGGTCTTCGTGATGAAAGCATATCCTTTCACACCAATGAAATCGCCGATGTCCGTCAGCTTTTTCCACACCTGGTCGTAGAGGGTCTTGTCCTCGCCGGGGCAGATGTCGTCCCGTTTTATATAAAGCTGGATCCTACCCTTACTGTCCTGCAATACGGCAAAGTTTGCCTTGCCCATGTCTCTGGTGCTCATGATACGGCCTGCCAGGCATACGTCCTGGTACTGGTCTTTCGTTTCTTCTGAGTAACCGGCCTTGATATCCGTTGAATACGCGTTCACGGGATATTCCGGCGCCGGGTACGGGTCTATGCCCAGGCTTTGCAGTTCCTTCAGCTTTTCCCGGCGGATGATCTCCTGCTCCGAGAGCTGTTGTTGGGTAGTTACGCTCATTTTCGTGATAAATACTGGTTTTAAAGGGAATGTATGCACTCCCCGTATATTGGAACGCAAAAATAGAGGTTTTCGGGCGGATTTGCTCATGCATGCGGCAATACGGCGTATGGCTTGTTTTTATAATTTATTTATGACTTTCTAACAACGATTGGTGCGGTTATTGCGTAACTTTAGGATCATAAAACCTCCCGGCATGAAAACCATCATCGTTCCAACGGACTTTTCTGAAACAGCATATAACGCCGCCCGCTATGCCATCGGGCTGGCAGGGCAAACAGGCGCAACAAGGGTGATTCTTTATCATGCTTATGAGCTCATCGTTCCCATCCCAGACCTTCCCACCGCCGTACCCATGGTGAACATGGAAGACCTCCGGGATTCCAGTCTCGAAGGCCTCCGCAGGATGCAGACGGAGCTGGCGCCCATGGTATCCGGCGGCATCCGGCTGGACGTGCGGGCCGATAACCATCTCCTGGCGGCGAATATAGACCAGGTGTGCCGCGAAGAACTGGCGGACATCATCGTGATGGGCATCACCGGCGGCAGCCAGCTGGAAGAGATACTGGTTGGTTCCAACACGGTAGACGTGGTGAAAACCTCCGCTTACCCCGTGATCGTAGTGCCCACCAGGGCAGCTTTCCGGCCTGTCCGCAAGATCGTTTTCGCCTGCGACCTCCGCAAAGTGGCCAAAACCACCCGCAAGGAGCCGCTGTTCAGGATACTCGATGAATTCAAGCCCGAACTGCATGTGGTGAACATCCAGAAGGAAGGGAAAGAACATATCCACCCTGAAGATAACCAGGAGCTGGACAACATGCTGCATAACTACAACCCGCAGTATCATTTCATAGACCGGCCCAACATCGCGGACGCGATAACGGAGTTCGCAGAAGAGCAGTATGCGGACCTGTTGCTGATCATCCCGAAAAAGCACGGTTTATTCGACAGCATATTCAAACGGGGGCACACATCAAGGATCGCATTCCAGACGAATGTACCTTTGCTTTCCATTCACGAATAACACCTATATCAATTCAGAAACTATGCTAAAAAGAACATTGCTATTGGCGGCGGGCGTATTGTGCCTTAGTATTTCATCCGAGGCGCAGATCCTTAAAAAAGCATCTGGTATTTTAAAGTCTGCCGGTACCGGCGCCAGCACGGGTTCCGTAACCGAAGGAGAAGCCGGCATGGGCATCAAGGAAGCGCTGGAGAAAGGCGTGAGCGCGGGTATTTCGCTGCTCAACAAGGAGAACGGCTTCTTCGGCAACGATCTTTACAAAGTGCTGCTGCCGCCGGACGCGCTGAAGGCGGAAAAAACGCTGCGCAGCATCGGCCTGGGCGGCGAGGTAGACAAGGCCATCCTGCAGATCAACCGCGCGGCGGAAGAAGCCGTTGGTTTTGCCAAGCCCATCTTTGTGAATGCCATCAAGCAGATGACCATCACCGACGCGCTTAACCTGCTGAGGGGCGGCCAGCGTTCCGCTACGGATTATTTCCAGTCCAAAACCACGGAATCGCTCACCGCGGCGTTTTCGCCGGTGATAGACAGCGCGCTGAACAGGACCTCCGCCACGAAATATTACAGCACCATCGTAAGCAAATACAACGAGCTGCCCATCGCTTTCAACAAAGTGAACCCGGACCTGAAAGGCTATGTTACCGAAAAGGCGATCAAAGCCCTGTTCGACCAGATCGCGAAGGAAGAGCTGGCCATCCGCGAGAATCCCGGTGCGAGAACGACGGAGCTGCTGAAGAAAGTGTTCGGCGGGAAGAGCTGATCAAGGGAAACTTATTACTGGCTATAGGCTGCTTCCCATAGGGAGCAGCCTTTTTTGTTGTAAATTGAAGGCATATCCGTATCACCTATGACACGCGTAGAAATATTCACAACAGAAGAAAAAGCCCGCACCGGCTGGTGGGATAGACTCAACGGTAATGGCCCCCGCATTGTTACGATGGATCATTTCCTGCACAAGATGGTAACCTGGGAATGCGATGCGCCTGTCATACTCAGGCCGGGTTCGCAGAGGATCTTATTGTCGGCGGCGATGATCGTCGGCTGGTTCGCGGTTCCGGGCATCTTATTGTTCAGCGGCGAAGCGCCGGGGAAAGCATTCCTTCCCGCTTTGGTACTATCACCGGTCGCCATTCCGGCGATAGCATATTATTTTTTCAGCAAGCGCCTGAACTTTGTTTTGTGTATCGATCAAACTGGCATCTCTGCAAAGGGCCGGCATTTTTCATGGAAGGAAATTGAAGCCACCTGTTTCTGTTATCGCCGCGGTGTGGCGGGGTATACGGCCACGCTGGTGGTGTTGCCACACAATGAGCCGGCGCATCGTTTCGACCTCGCGTTTTTCTCCATCAGTAACCGGGAGCTTGCACAGATGATCGAATGTTTCAGGCTGAAAGCCCTCCGTTAACTCCCTGCCAGCAGTACCTGCCAGGCCTCATTCACTTTATTCTCCGCCAGCAGCTGCTTTGCATAGCTGTGCAGTTCCTTTTCCATTTCATCAGGGTTGATGCTGTAGTATTGAATGATGTTCTTGAGATGGTCGTCGTTGAAGGCAGCGTCTATCGCCGGCAGCTCGCTCACGTTGCCCAGCTGGCCGAGGTTGTTGCCGCTGAGGATGTGGCTGTTGCGGATGCCCGCGGGCAGCGCATCCACGCCTATGCCGATCTTCAGGTTAGGTTTTTCCACTTCAAATACGGCATCGCCGGAAGCGCGGCAATAGTAATCCCCGCCCATCCTTGCCACGAGGTCTATTTTTTGCGGGTCTATTCTCCCGTTTGCGTCGAGGATGTTTTCGTTGATGTGAAGCAGCACCGGCTCGCAGATCACGAGGTTGCCCGCGCCGCCGCCCTGGCCGGTTTCAATGATGTCCCTCACCACGCATTCCATTTGCACAGGGCTTTCCTTTACGCGGAAAGGTTTTATTTTTTCGGAAGCAACGGGCGTAAAGCCGGCCTTCTCGAATTCACTCACGCCTTTCGGGAACTCGCAGCTGGAAAGCGAAGCTTGCTGCACCATGGCGTAGCTCACCATGTTGATCACCACTTCGCGGGTAGCATAGATATTTTCGAGGGTATGCTTGATGGTATTGTCGCGCACGCGCCGGGAAGGTGAGAACACCAGCGTGGGCGGGTTGGAACCGAATACGTTGAAGAAGCTGAAAGGGCTCAGGTTGGGCTGGCCTTCCGCATCCATGGTGCTTGCAAAACAGATCGGGCGCGGCGCCACCGCACCCAGCAGGTATGCATGCAGCTGCGCGGTTTTCACTTCGCCGGGTGTCACTTTCATCATACGTTCTTTTTCTGTGCAAGGATGGAAAAATCGGAATCTTCCGCAACGATCCTGTTCACCAGCCGGCCAAGCCCTTCAATCTCCATTTCCACCAGGTCGCCGGCCTGGAGCCATTGCGGGGTGTAGTTGGGATCGTTCAGCTTGCCGGTGCCGTTCAGCTCCAGGAAGCAGCCGGTGCCCACGGTGCCGCTGCCGATGATGTCTCCCGGCAGGATGTCTGCCCCGTAAGCGCAACGCTCCACGATCTCGGCAAAGGTCCAGTCCATATCTCCCATATTGCCTTCGCTCACCTGCTGGCCGTTCACCCAGCACTTCATGCTCAGGCTGTAGCTGTTGCCGGTATGCCCTTCTTTCGCGGGGATGCGGTAAGGTTCCAGCTCGTCAGGCGTTACCAGCATGGGGCCAATCACGGTGGAGAAATCTTTGCCTTTGGCGGGGCCGAGGTTGAGTTTCATTTCTTCCATCTGCAGCAGGCGCGCGCTCATGTCGTTCATGATCATATACCCGCCAATGTATCCGTCCGCTTCGGCGGCGGTGATGTTCCGCCCGCGCTTGCAGATCACCACGGCGGCTTCCAGCTCAAAATCCAGGTTCTGGAAATGGTCCGGCATGCACAGGATATCGCCCGGCCCCTGGATGGCATTGTGGTTGGTGAAATAAAATATCGGGTACTGGTCAAATTCAGGGATCATATCCACCTTGCGGTTCCTGCGCGCCGCCGCTACATGCTGGCGGAATGCATAACCATCGCGGCAGCTGGAAGGGAAAGGCACGGGGGCCAGCAGCTGCACGTCTTCATAAGGCACGCCATGAACGTTGTTACGCGGGCTTTTGCCGGACTTCAGCTGCTCGTCGATAGCCTGCGCAAGGTCTATCACATCTTCCCACATCTGGAGGAACATGTGCATGGTAGAAGGAAGGTCGGGATGCAGGTCCTGCATGTTGTACAGCTTGCCGTTCGCAAGAAGGGCCAGCTGGTCCACATCTTCCCGGATATAAGTAACAAGTTTCATGGTGTTGTTCTGGTGTTTTTATTTCGCCAAATATATTGGATTTTTATAGCTTTAAGGTATGCGCTTAATATATGCCGCTTTCCTTTGCCTGTTCTGCTGCTTCACCGCGGCGGCCCAGCAGCGTACGGATAAATTCCTGGAAAAGCTTTTGCTGGAGCATGCTTCACCCCGGTTGAAGCACATCCTTCAGCATCCGGATTCTTTCCAGGTGCAGCTGATCTACACGCAGATAGACCGGGATGCGCAGAACCGGCCTAAATTCAAACATTATTATTACCAGGTTGACCGTAAAAAATATTTCAACCCCGCGTCTGCCGTAAAAATGCCACTGGCTTTCCTGGCGCTCGAAAAGCTGAACGGGCTGGGGATCGATAAATACACGCCTATGCTGACGGACAGCGGTTATACAGGGCAAACCCGCGTGTGGGCGGATACATCCTCGGCCAATGGGCTTCCCTCCGTTGCCAACTACATCAAAAAAATATTCCTCGTCAGCGACAACGACGCTTACAACCGGCTTTACGAGTTCATCGGCCAGCAAACGATCCATGAGCAGCTCTGGGGCAAGGGATACCCGGAAATGCGCATCGTGAGGCGCTTCGTAGCCATGAACGAAGAGCAGAACCGGCATACCAATCCTGTCCGTTTTGTGCAGGACGGCAAGCAGGTATACAGCCAGCCCGCGGCCGTGAGCACCCTGCAGTACGACTACAGCCACCCGTTGCTGGTGGGGCGGGGCCATATGAACAAAGACGAGCAGCTGGTGAACGCGCCTATGGACTTTACCCGTCATAATAATGCGCCGCTGGCGGACCTCCAGCAGATGCTGCAGTCGGTATTGTTCCCGGAGTCCGTACCGGAAAACAAACGCTTCCGCCTCACGAACGACGATTACCGCTTCCTCTACCGCTACATGGGCGCCCTGCCGTATGAAAGCAGGAAACCGGGCTACGATACCACCGAATTCTTTGACAGCTACACGAAGTTCTTCCGGTTCAAGGCCGGCCGGGGTAAAATTCCGCCCTATATCCGGGTGTTCAACAAAACCGGCTGGAGCTACGGCTTCCTGACGGACGTGGCCTATCATACGGACTTTAAGCACAAGACCGAATTCATGCTCAGCGGGAGCATTTACGTGAACCGCGACGGAGTGCTGAACGACAACAAATACGAATACGAGGAAGAAGGCTATCCGTTCTTCAAAGAAGCAGGCGATATCATTTATAATTATGAGCTGCAACGGAAACGCCCCAACGTTCCGGACCTCGGGGTGTTCGAAGAGGCAGTTGCAGGGCTCGGCGAGGCGCCGCGGGCCATTACCCGGGGCGATACCACTAAAAAGCAGGTGGCGTTGGTATTCACCGGCCACGAATTTGCGGACGGCGGCGTGTACATAGCGGAAGTGCTAAAGGAGCTCCGGGCGCCCGCTTCCTTTTTCCTGACCGGTACTTTTTACGAAACGCCCGCCTTTGCGCCCATTATTAACCGCCTGAAGCGGGACGGGCATTACCTGGCCGCCCATTCGGGGAGGCACCTGCTGTACTGCGACTGGGTGAAAAGGGACAGCCTGCTGGTTACCCGGAGGCAGTTTGAGGAAGACCTTGCGCTGAATTACAAGGCGATGGACCGGTTCGGGATACCTGCCGCCCATTATTTCCTGCCCCCGTATGAGTGGTACAACGATTCCATTGTGCACTGGACGGCCAGCCTGGGGCTTCAGCTGGTCAATTTCAGCCCCGGCACCCGCAGCGCCGCGGATTATACTTATCCTGAAATGGGGAAAAATTACCGGGACAGCGAAAATATACTGGAGTCCGTTACTACCTTTGAAAATCAGCGCCCTGCGGGGCTTAACGGCTTTATCCTGCTCCTGCATATCGGTACCGATCCGAGGCGTATAGATAAATTTTATTTTCAATTGCGTAAATTGATACGATATTTGCAGGGTAAAGATTACGCATTTGTGACCATACCCCGGTTATTGTCCAAGCAATAACCATTAGTTTCCCTACTCCTGTTTGCTGTTTACAAAATGGTTTAAATCTTAAAAAAGGAGTCATGAAATTTGAGAAGATCAAGAATAAAGGACAGGCTAGGTTATTTGAAAGCCGCTATCTCGAAATGCTGACCAAAACGCACCCGCTGATCATTTGGGGGATGTACATCCCGATCATGGGTTACATGTTGTATTACAGCCACAATTCATTAGGCAACAGCCTGGGAAGGATCGGCCTCGTGTTTGCGGGCGCCCTCTTCTTCTGGACTTTCTTTGAATACATCATGCACCGTTTCCTGTTCCACCTGGTGTCCGAAAGCCCCGTCTGGATCAGGATCATCTATGTGCTGCATGGTAACCACCACGAATATCCGAGAGATAAGCAAAGGCTCTTCATGCCGCCCGTGCCCAGCCTCATCCTGTCGTCTGTCATTTTCGCGATTATGTACGCCATCATGCAGAGCATGGCCTTCATGTTCTTCCCGGGCTTCATTCTCGGCTACCTGATCTACGGCACCATGCACTACGCCATCCACGCCTGGAACCCTCCGTTCAAGTTCCTGAAACCTTTATGGCGCAACCATCACCTGCATCACTACAAGAGCGACGACAAAGGTTTTGGCGTAAGCTCTTCGTTCTGGGACAGGGTGTTCGGCACCTTCTTCGACCTGGATAAGGAGAAAGAGGATAAAGACAAAGTAAAATCGCTGATGTTCGATAAATAAGCAAAAGGGCTCCCGCAGGAGCCCTTTTTTATTACCATTTTTCTTCGTCGTTGTTGAAACTTTCCGGGGGCTGGCGGTAGATCTCCCGGCTTTTGATCTTTTCGGCCTGCCTTTCTATGATCAGGCGGGCAACGCTCCGGTATACGTCCGGGTAGTTTTGGGTGGAAAGGATCTCTTTCACTTTTTTTTCAGACACGTCTACCTGGTAGAGCAGCAGCACGAATTGCTGAAAATCCCTTTCCACCAGTATCTCCAGTTTTTCGGCCAGCACCTGCTCCAGGTCTTCCAGCCTGATTACCGAAGGTAACCTGATGCCGGCGTTTTCCTGCAGCCAGGCGCCTGTTTCCTGTAGATAACGGTCTTCCATCTATTTTACCTGCTTGATCTTGTAAGATGCGTTGGTAACGATCTTTACGGGCACCGTCAGGTCTTTCCTGAGCTGTTTTTTGCGGTTCGCCAGGTAAACGTACTCCCCGGTCATTTCCGTATTCTGTACGCAAATGCTCGGGAGCCCGCTTTCACGGTTGATGAGGTAGTTGGCAGTGAGCTTCCCGTCTATGGCGGCAGTGGCCTGGATGCCTTCTTCCACGGTGAAGGTCTCCACCTTATCGGTCTTGATATTACCGGTACCGTTTACCTTGGCCGTCTGGCTGTCCCAGTGCTGGAGGTTCCAGTAGAGGTCTACCCGGCCCTTGAGCCCGGTGCGGATAGGCACGCTTTCTTCCCACTGGGTGCCATTTTTGATGCCGTGAACGGGGTATACCACCAGCAGCTGTTCCAGCCAGCCGCGGAAGGCGTCGGTGCCAAACTGGTCTTTCAGCAGCTTTTTATAAGCTTCCTGCTCGTCGCTCTTGAGTTTGGAAAAGGCGGCTGAGGCTTTTTCCAGCACGGCGTCCAGCTGCTCTACCTTTACAATGAGGCCGTTGGATTGGATCTCCACCGTAAAAGGCTGCTCCAGCATGAGTTTCAATGCGTCCTGCAGGGGCTCCGCGGGATTGGGCACCTTGGCATCCACGAAAATATTCTGGTTCTTGGCGTTGAAGTTGAATTTGATGTCCGTGTAGGTCCAGGTAAGGATAAACCGCCCCGTAGTGGCTTCAGCCACCTTGATGGACATTTTGTTGTTATAGTCGCGCGTGGTGCGCTGGATCACGTCGTTCACCGTAATGTAGGTTTCGCTGCGGCTTTCCTGCGACAGTTCATACCCGTCACCTTGTTTAAAGGTATAATCCAGCTCCACATAATCCTGCGCGGAGAGCGTCAATGCAAAGCAGCATAAAGCCACCAGTCCGGTAATTTTCTTCATTTTCTTTCTCTGTTGATCAAACATATTTTTCGATCACCCCCAGGCCGAACAGAGCAAAATCGTATTTGACGGGATCTTTCGGATCCAGGAGGCGTAGTTGTTCCGTCAGTTCTACTGCGGTTTTCCAGTTGGCTTCGGCCTTAGGGATCAATCCCAGCCTGGCGGCCACCCGGCTCACATGCACAT
>CBFHAF010000091.1:0-10254 GCA_965653435.1 uncultured Chitinophaga sp. | reverse complement strand
TACTAATCGGTATGTTTTGCGAAAATTTTATGCGAGCTTGTCCAGGTAAGCTTTTAATTCTTTCAGGTAAGGGCGGTACACGGCGCTGCTGTTCGCAAGCTTCCCGAAGTTGCGGATGCCCCAGTAGCCGGACATCACGAACAGCGCCACCTGCCGCGCGTTCACCTTTTCCTGCACGAGGCCGTCCTTTTTCCCTTTCTCCAGGATACGTACCAACGCATTGTTCCATTCGCCGGTGAGCTCGCTCAGCGCCTGGCTGAAAGCCTCGTTCCAGGGAGCCATTTCCTGGGTGAGGTTGGCCGCGGGGCAGCCGTATTCCACTTTCAGGAAAGGATTGTTGATGAGCAGGCCGCGCATCATGTCGTATATCAGCGTCAGCGGGTTGGCCTGCTGCTGCAGCGGAAGTATGTAGTTGTTCTTAACGGCGGGTTTCAGCACTTCTTCTATAATGGCCAGGCCCATTTCGTCCTTGTTCCTGAAATGATAATAAAAGGCGCCTTTGGTAACCTGGGTGGTGGCCAGGATATCGTCCAGGCTGGTAGCCTGGTACCCCTTGGTGTAGATCAGCTCAAAAGCTTTATGGAGGATAGCCTGACGGGTTGCTTCTGCCTTTTTCATGATAAGATACCGGTTAGTATTTATTCAAAGGAACGAAATCTTTTCTGTATGAAAAAAGGCGCCCCACGTATGGAGCGCCTTCCGGCTGGTTTCAGAGGATCGTTACTTTTTGAAATGAAGGTCCATGGCGCCGGAGATCTCCGTGCTCACCTCGCCCAGCATGCGGTTGGGCCCGGTGTCGTTGCCCGGGTCGCCGTTATGGTTCTGCGCGGTGTACACTTTCACGAAGTCGATGTACGGGAGGGCTGTATTTTGCCCGTTCTTATCCACCGCCCAGGAGATGTCGAAGGCATTGTAACCCCGGCCTTCCTTGTCGCGGATGCCGAGGAAAATGGAAGAGCCATTATCCGCATACCCCCACTCCACCGGCTTGTTGGTAATGAGGCCGATGCCATAATCGGGGTCGTATGCCTGTTGCAGCGAGCTTTTCAGCAGGGTGCCTTCAAACACCAGCGAGTCCTGGTTTTTAGCCCATAGCGGGTAATAATCCTGGGAGTGGAACATGTTGCGCAGCACAACACCGCTGCGGCCCTGGTTGTCTTTCCAACTGATGTCAGCCTCCGGGTTCTTCGGGTTTTTATAAACGATGCGGTAATTTTTGACGGTTTCCGCTTTACCGTATTCGCTGCCGGCCAGTTCGTACCAGGCGTTATCGTCCGGCTTCCCGTTGCCGTTGAGGTCCTGCATCACCATCACGACGCCGGGCTCCGACCATTCCTGGCCGGGGTTTACGAGCGGGTTGCCGTAAATGCCGAGGTCGTGGCCGTCCTTATTTTCGATGGAGTGGTCGAAACCGAAGATCACATAACCGCCGTAGCCGCCGAGAGACAGCAGGGAACCGGCGCTGCCAACGAGCTTTTGCGCGCCTTCTTCGTCGCCGAGGGTGGTTTCGTTCACGAACTGGCCCGGGGCGGGCATGTATTCGAACACCTGGCTGATCCACTTGTCGCTGGTATCGCTGGCAGGCCGGAAATGATCCGGCTGTTCAGGTGCAGGCGCTTCGTCTTTGCTGCAGGAGGCGGCCAGCAGCGCAAACATCGAAGCGGAAAGGAGTACATACTTTTTCATATAAGGTTGTTATTGATTTGAAAGGAATACAAAGTGCGCGGGAATGTCCCCGGTTGTGACGGACCATTTTCTTTTCCCCTGCGGATCGTAACAGTGCAGGGTTCCGGGCGTTACGTAGTCTTTGGCATCGGTTACGAGCACGTCTTCCGTTTCCGGGTCTACCGCGATGCCATAGGGTATTTTGATCTGTTTTTCGGTGCCGTCCGTAATGAAGCTTCGTGGCAGCAGGGTTTCATCCTTTACGTTCAGCAGCGAATAACTGATGGTGTTGGAATGGGTGAGGTAGCTCCATTCCACGCTATAGATGTAAGCAAGGTCTTTATGAATGCAGATGTTGCTGGCCGCGATGTTCAGCGTGCGTTTCACTTCGTCCGTTTTTGTATCTATCACGTAGATGCGCGAAGGGATGCCGTAATAGTCGCCGCGGGAAGTAACATAAAGGTCGCCGTAAGCGTCTGCGGCGATGCGGTGCAGGTTGATGCCTGCTTCGATGCGTTTGATCTCTTTATTCGTCTGGAGATCGATCACGGAAACGGTCTTTTCATAATTGGGCGGGCTGTACCCTCCCGAATTCGCCACGTACAGCTTGCCTCCCGCCACCTGCAGCTCTTCGGGGTTGCGCCCCGTCGGGATCTTTCCTTCCACGGCAAGCGTAGCGGTATCCACGACGGCCACGTAGCCGTCGTTCGAGGTGATGTAGGCTTTGTTCCTGTAAAAGTCCACATACCGGCACTGGTTGATATTGATCTGCGCGATACGGGTTACCGAAGCCGCGTCCACCACTTCCACTTTGTTGGAATTATTCACCACGATGTACATTTTGGAACCGTAGGTGCGGATGTCGTTGCCCACATCGCCGAGGCCTTTTGTAACGGAGGGATTATAGGCGGTGAACACGCGGCGGTTGTAGATGCCGGTCCGCAGGTCCAGGAAATCCAGCGAGGCTTTGTTCATGTTCATATTGCCTTCGTTGAGCAGGTAGAGCCCGGTAATTGTTCCGCCCGGCGGCGCAGCCCGCCGGAAGCCGCTTACCGGCTGCGTTTCCACGCGCGGGACCACGACGCCTTTGCGGCAGGATGCGGCGGTGATGAACAGTAATATGAAGCAGGATAAACGTTTCATGTCAATAGGAATAAGAGAGTTTGAGCCTGTAATTCCTTCCCGGCATGGGAAAGTTGAGCACCACGTCATAATACTGGTTGAGGATATTGCTTACCTCGGCACTTGCGGCAATGCGGCCGGAACGCCAGCCCAGCGAGGCATCGCTGGTGTACCAGGGCTCTATGTAGTTCACGGGGATATTCGTTTTCTGGGAATATCTTTCGCCGGTGTAGATGAAGCTGTAATTCGCATCCCACTGCCGCCAGCCAATGCCTGCCGTTAAGGAGCCGCTGTGGCGGGGCGTATAGGGTACCTGGTGGCCGTGATTATAACCTCCGGGAGTCATATCCAGCGCTTCCTGGAAGGTGTAGTTCATGCCGATGCTGAGCATAAGCGCCGGAATCGGGCTGAGGGCGGTACGGAGGTTCAGGTCCAGGCCTTTGACCTCTACCCTGTCCAGGTTCATCATCGTCCAGCGGAAGAGGTTGGCGGCGGGAACGGCCACTATCTTGTCTTTCACTTCGTTGTAATATCCGTCTGCCTGTACGGCGAAATATTGCCAGCTGCCGCGGAAAGGAACGGCATAGCTGAAGCCGGCGTTGTACTGGCGGGTATATTCCGGCCGCAGGTCTGTATTGCCGATGAAAGTGTAATAGAGGTCGTTGAAGGTCGGCATCCTGAAAATCTCCTTAAAAAAGGTCCGCACCCGGAAATTGCGCGCAGCAAAAGGCTGCCAGGAAGCGGATATGGCCGGCGTGTATTCCCGCTTGCGGCCGGCGCCGGTGAACAGCTTCACTTTTTCCTCCACGATTGTGGCCAGCAGGCTGCCCTGCGCCTCGAAGCGCGGAAAATACACACGGCTGGCGGCGGCTATCAGGCCGGTATAACGCGTCGGGTATACGAAGCGGTATATGTTCGCGTTCATGGTGTTGACGAGCAGGTCGGTACTCAGCACCGCTTCCCACCAGGGTTTCAGCTGGAAGCGGTTGGCCAGGGAGGCATACCATTCCTGCTGCGTGTAACGGTTGTCCAGGAATCCTTTTTCGTTCTGGTAATAAGGGTCGTAATAACGTGTGAACAGATGTGCGTATTTAGCGCGCAGGGCCAGTTTGTACCAAGGGTTGACGGGTTTGTTCCAGGAAGCCTGGGCAAACAGGTCCCTGTCCCACAGGCGCTGGTGGTATTCGAAATGATTGGCTACGATGGCGCCGGGCAGCCCGCGCCCGGACTGGTAAGCATAGAGCTTGACGGCCCATGTGCTGCTGTCTTTCGCTGTGCCGTTGAAGCCGCCTTCCACGCGCCAGGCCTTTACATCTGCATTGAAGCGGGTAGCCGTGGTATCAAAAACGCCGTTGGTGTAGCGGTATTTGTAGCGGCCATGCGCATGCGTCAGTTCCGCGCTGATATGCGTGGAAACCCGGCCGGATAATTTCTGCTGCCACAGTACGGAGGGATTGATCAGCCCGAACGAGCCGGTTTTGAAGGCAGCTTTCCCGTGGGTGGTCTCATTGCCGCGGAACACCGGCTTGCCGGCCTCAATGTAGAGCGAGCTGGCGGAAGAAAAACCTTTTGCCGGCTGGAAGATGCTGTTCTGCTGACCGCTGAACAACGTGATAGAATCGATATTGTCCAGCGAGAATTTGCCCAGGTCCACCTGCCCGTTCTGTGCGTTGCCCAATTGGATGCCGTCGTAGAACACGGCGGTGTGCTGCGTGCCCATGCTGCGCACGTTGATGGTCTTAAGGCCGCCTATGCCGCCGTAATCTTTGAGCTGCACACCGGAGAAAAAGCGGAGGGCGTCTGCAACGGAAAGACTGTTCAGCCGTTTCAGCTCATCGCCGGCCAGCACCTGCACGGGGTGAGGGGTGTTCACCTGCAGCGGGATGCGCCGCGCTTCCACGGTCACTTCTTTCAGCGTATCCGTTCTGCGTGCGGGTGTGCGTTGCTGTGCGGAAGCGCCGCCTGCGATCAGCAGGCAGCCTCCCATACAGCTAAAGTAAATGGTTCTGTTCATCGGATTATGGCTGGATCACTACCATGGCGGGGAAATACCAGCCATTGTAGGTAACTGTCTTTTTGAGGGCGCCAGTTTCGGCATCATAAAACAATACGCGGTTGACGCTGCCGCTGAACGGGCCGTTGATGGTGGTGATCACCAGTTCGTTGGCATGTTTGTCGTACGCTACGCCCGCGCCGTAGAAATACTGGCCGGAGGGCAGGGTAATGAAAGGATTATCCAGCGAGGCCGGGCTGCCGATCTGGTAGCGGTACAGTTTGGTGCCATATGTCCATCCGGTACCGGGCTGTACGATGTATACGGTATTCGTTTGTGTGGAAGCCGCCATGGAAACGCTTCTCCAGGCGCCCCAGGGTGCTACCGCCCTGAATTTCATTTTTACGGAATCCACGGCCAGTGTAGCCGGGTCGATACGCATCAGGAATGAATCGCGGACGCAATACACATCGTTGGTTTTGGCCTGAACAAACCCGATCGTTGCTTTGGTGGCTGTTTTTACGATAGCGTAAGTAGCGGCATCAAGCACTACAGCCTGGCCGCCGTTGGCAGCAGAATGTGCAAATATGTAATTGCCCGCTTTGAGCATATTGCCGTAAGTACCGCTGGTGCCCGAGATCCTGGCGCCTAAGGTTACCGTGGAAAGGTTGAGCGGGTAAATGCCATCGCTTGCGCTGATCAGGCCGCGGGTAGCGTCCACCCCCGCGAAGGCCATGCCTCCGCCATCGGCTACATTGCTGATCCTGCCGGTTTCTTTAAGGGTTACGGCGTCTGTAACTACCAGCGGGCCGCCGGCTTTCACCACCATGTATAACTTGCCGTTATGGATGGCGCCGTATTGCAGGGTATTGGTAATGGTGCCGAGGTCCTTACCGGGGTTTTCTTTGGTGTATACCCGGGGCTGCACGGTGTCTGCCCCGTAAGGATAATAAAATACGCTGCCGGTTTCCGTGCCGAACCAGCCTTCGTTGAGGATATAAAACCCGTTCTCGTAAGCGCCGAGCACCTTCAGCTGGTATACAGCGGAATCCGCCGCCTGCCCGTTGGAAGCGATGAATGTGATGCGGTAATTACCGTGTTCTCTGGCCTCAAACTCGTATGTAGCACCGGCGCCGGACGGCACATCGTTCACCTTCCACTGGTAACGCAGGTTGGCCTGGCTTACCGTGGGGCTGAGGCGGATGGTCTGCCCGACCTGCAAGGTGTCGCTGGACTTGCCCGCATCGATCTTCGGTGCAGGAGCAACATCATCGTTGTTCCTGTTGCATGCGGCAGCGGCGGCAATGAGCGTGATGCCCAGCGCGGTGCGTAAATGTTTGTTCATATGCTTGCGTGTTTGTTTGTAGCAACAAAACCGGCATGCATGCGCACTACCCGTGCATTGAAGGCATGGCGTATGCACACAGCATACCCAACGCGCAGTAAGGGTCCTTAAAAATGAGAATATAATGCCTGTGAAGGCTTTACATTCCTGGCTTTTCACCCGAAAGCGTTGAATGATCATTGCAAGCTGGCAGGTCTTCTGGCTCTCCTGCTTTTCCGGCGGCCTTCCCTTTCCTGTTTGGAAAAGTGGCGTGGAGATAACTCCGGAAAAACGTCCCGACAGATCGGGAGCAGGATTACAGCTACGGGGATAGCTCCGGTTTTGCACCGGATTCCCTTTTAATGCGCGCCCCTGTGAAAGGGCGCTGCAACCAAATGCGATGCAAACGTACGGTTATGGTTGGAATTCTCCAAATGGGGTTTTTTGTTTCCGTTGCCGCGAAGCGGAACTATTGTTGCGAGGAGCTGAGTGGGGTTTTGTGCAGGAGGCGCAGCAAAACAATCGGACGGGGAAACATTCATTCAATAAAGGAGATCACTTCTCAGCCCTGCTGCCCCGTAATGACGTTTTTTATCCGCGTAAACAGACAGGTAATTATACAATTAACGCATCAATTACTCTCCTTCCATTTCTTGTATGCCGCTCGCATGCAATGCCCGCAGGGGCGGTAGCCGCTGGCGACGGCCGCCTTTTTGCTGCTGAAGAATACCCTGTTCTCCCGCTTCATTTTTTTCCCGGAGCTGCATTGCAGCGTGCCGTATATTTTCAGCCTGCGGTTGCCGCCGAACCTGATCTTTCCCGCGCGGATGAGCGCGCGAAGATCGCTGCTGCCGAGGTTGCTGTGCGCTATCATATGCATGCTGTCCGGAAATTATTGTGCGTCATGAAATATAATGCCGAGCGTATACCGGTGGCCATCCTTCACTTCGCTTACGCCGTGCTTCATGTTCACCCGGTAATATCCTTTGCTGCCGTGAACGGGGCGGAAATTGGTGGTAAAGATAAGCATGTCCCCTTTGCCGGGGCGCAGCACAATGGGCTTGGATTGTGCGCGGGGGCGCTGTTCCACGAGCACGAATTCCCCGCCGGTATGGTCGTGGCCGGGCTGGGAAAGGAACAGCACAAGCTGGAACGGGAAAAACAGATCGCCGTAAAGATCCTGGTGAAGCGTATTGTGGCCACCCTGCCCGTATTGCAGGATCAGCACGGTGGGTTTGTCCTGCCCGGCCTGCCTGCATTCTTCGAGCAGCTCCGCATGGGTGGGCGGGTAAACCCGGGTAATGTTCAGCACCTGCATCCAGCGGTTGGCCACGGGCGCCAGGCGCGGGTATACATACTCACGGATCTGCTGGATGAGCGGCGGCAGAGGGTAGCGGAAATATTTGTATTCGCCTGCGCCGAAGCGGTACCGTTCCATGGAAATGGTCTTCCTGTACAACTGCGGGTCTGTATAGCCAACAGTGAGGGCGGTGCATTCCAGCGGCCCGAGCAGGCCGGGAACGACAGCATAACCTTTTTCGTGCAGTTCTGCGGCCACAGCGGCCCAGTCTGTTCTGTCCATCTTCTCTTTCATGCCTGCAAATTACCGCTGCCTGTCAGGCTGCACCACCCGGAACTTGCGGAAATGGTCAGGCTTTTACGAACCGCTGGTGGTACGCTTTTTCCAATGCTTCGTGATGGTCGGGATGCGCAAGGCCGATGAGGGCTTTGGCCCTTTGTTTCAGGTTCTTGCCGAACAGGTCTGCCACGCCGTATTCCGTTACCACCCAATGCACGTGCCCGCGCGTGGTAACCACCCCTGCTCCTTCTTTGAGGAAAGGCGTGATGCGCGAAACGCCTTTGTTGGTCACGGAAGGCAGTGCGATGATCGGTTTGCCGCCGGGGCTGAGCGATGCGCCGCGGATAAAATCCATTTGACCGCCGATGCCGGAATACTGGTACGTGCCGATAGAATCGGCGCATACCTGGCCGGTGAGGTCTATCTCGATGGCGCTGTTGATGGCGGCCACTTTCTGGTTCTGCCTGATCACGGAAGTATCGTTCACATAACTGATGTCCATGACGCGGATGGACGGGTTATCGTGCACAAAGTCGTAGAGCTTTTTAGTGCCGGTCATAAATGCGGTCACGGAGCGGCCTACGTTCAGCTTCTTGCGGCTGTTGTTGATCACGCCGCTTTCCAGCAGCGGGATCACGCCGTCGCTCAGCATTTCGGTGTGCAGGCCGAGATCCTTGTGCCCGGTGAGGTTGCGCAGCACCTGGTCAGGAATGGTGCCGATGCCGAGCTGCAGCGTGGCGCCGTCTTCGATCAGCGTTGCCACATGTTTCCCGATCTTTTCCACGGCGGGCGACCCGGCGGAAGAATAATCCACCACTGGCAGTTCCGCTTCGTGCCAGACGAGCGCATTTATTTTACTGGCATGGATAAAGCCGTCCCCATGTGTGCGCGGCATTTTCGGGTTCACCTGCGCTACGACGTAACGCGCTGTTTCCACCGCGGCGCGGGCAATGTCTACAGAAGTGCCGAGGGACACATACCCGTGCGCGTCCGGCGGGGACACCTGGATCAGCGCTACGTCCAGCGGGAGGATGTTGCGGTAAAAGAGCTGGGGTATTTCGCTGAGGAACACGGGCACATAGTCGCCGGCCTCGCTGTTCACTACGCTGCGCGTAGCTGCGGAAACGAAAAGGGAATTGAAGAAGAATGCGCTGCGCAGCTCCGGCCTGTCGAAATGCACATCGCCGAGCGAAGTAATGCTTACGAGCTCCACTTCTTTCAGTTCCGCATGTTTAGCCTGCAGGGCTTCGAGCAGGTGCACGGGCGTGGCGGCGCTGCCATGGATGAATACGCGCTGGCCGGACTGGATGGGCTGCAATGCCGTGGCTGCGTCTGTATACCTGATATTATTCATTACGGGGGAATTTTTGCAAATGTACGACCCGATCCGTTGAGGCGTATATGATAGTTATCAGCGAAGCGACAAACGGCCGTTACGGGTTTTGCTGTGAAAAAAGGGTAATGCAGGGCAAAAAAAGGCCGGCCTGATCGTTCGGGCCGGCCAGAATTCAATGGGTGGTATTATTTCAGGGTGCTCATGTCTATTACGAAACGGTACCTTACGTCGCCTTTCAGCATTCTTTCATACGCCTCGTTCACATAGCTGATATCGATCACTTCCACGTCGCTCACGATGTTGTGCTCCGCGCAGTAATCCAGCATTTCCTGTGTTTCCGGGATGCCGCCGATCATGGATCCGGCAATGCTCCTGCGGTTGGCAATAAGGCTGAAACCGGCAAGCTCCAGCGGCGTGGGCGGAACGCCTACGCATATCTGCACGCCGTTGGTGCGCAGCAGGCTCTGCACCATGTTATAATCGTGCGGGGCCGATACGGTATCGATGATAAAATCGAAATAATTGCGTACGGGCTTCAGCTGTGCAGGATCTGAGGTGAGCACGAACTTGTGCGCGCCAAGGGCACGGGCATCCGCTTCTTTTTTAGGCGAGGTGCTCAGCATGGTCACTTCCGCGCCGAACGAGGCGGCGAATTTCACGGCCATATGCCCCAGCCCGCCGAGGCCTATCACGGCTACCTTATGGCCTTTTCCTATTTTCCAGTGGCGCAGCGGGGAATAAGTGGTGATGCCCGCGCAAAGCAGCGGGGCTACATTCGCCAGCGGCAGCTTGTCGGAAACTTTCAGCACAAACTTCTCGTCTGTTACGATCATGCTGGAATATCCGCCGTAGGTGGGTGTTTTTTTATCCTGTTCATAGGAATTGTAAGTGCCTGAAGAACCATTCTCGCAATACTGTTCCAGGCCATCCCTGCAATTACCGCAATGGCGGCAGCTGTCTACCAGGCAGCCTACCGCGGCAAGGTCGCCTATTTTGAACTTTGTGACCTTGTCCCCTACTTTGGTGACCCTGCCTACAATTTCATGGCCGGGCACCATGGGGAAAATAGAGTTGCCCCATTCGTCGCGGATCTGGTGAAGGTCGCTGTGGCAAACGCCGCAGTAAAGGATGTCGAACTGTACATCAAATGGCCCGGGATCCCTTCTTTCGAGGGCCCAGGGAGCCACCGGCGCGGTGGCGTTCTGAGCGGCATATGCTTTTACGCTGGTCATACC
>CBFHAF010000090.1:0-10262 GCA_965653435.1 uncultured Chitinophaga sp. | reverse complement strand
GCCGTGCCCCGCCTCGGGGAAGTGACCCGCTGCGGCATTCTCGCCAGGTATGAAAAAATACCGGTAGACAAGCTCGTGGGCACCATGATCGCCGAAAGGGCCTTCGACCTGATCTGCCTCATCGTTCTCATTACCATAACCATCCTCATACAGGTAGACGTTGTGGCCGATATCGTGGCGCGTTACATCACAGACCCGCTGGCCAATATGTACGCCAATGCCAGCGTTTCCCGCCTGCTGATCGTGCTGGCTGCTATCGCGGGCGTAGTGCTGCTGTTCGTCTGGCTGCTGCGCCGGTTTGCCCGCACCAAGGCGGCCATTGCCCTGCGCGCGCTCATCCGCGGGGTGATGGAAGGCATCTTCTCCGTATTTAAAATGAAACAAAAAGGCTGGTTCCTTTTTTATACCGCGGCAATGTGGCTGCTGTACTTCTCACAGGTATACATCGCTTTCCAGTGCCTGCCTGAAACCATGGGCCTGGGCGTAAAGGCCGGCCTCTCTATCCTCGCGTTCGGCAGTATAGGCATGATCGTTACCCAGGGCGGTATCGGGGCTTACCAGATCATTGTGCAGAACACCCTCGTGCTCTACGGCATACAGATCACCATCGGCTACGCCTTTGGCTGGATCATCTGGGTGGCGCAAACCTTGCTGGTGATCGTGCTGGGCCTGCTCAGCCTGCTGGGCTTTTCCGTGTACAACAAACAATACCAGCCGGCGCCCAGGAAAACGGAATAATATCATATTACTTCCGGCGATACCCCAGCCCTGAACGGATTAAAGACGCCGTTCCGCCTGCTCCCCCTGCCCGCCTGCCGGGCTGCATTTGAACAATCCGGCCGGAAATCCGTAATTTAATGAAAAGATAACACCGGCTCCTAGGCCCTGACCGTGAGTTTTTTATATCTTCCGCGCGCCGCGTATTATGCCCGCGCCTCAAATCATTGTGAATATGAAATTGGACTCCGCCGCCAGCGCTTTAGAGCCGGTAAAAACAAAAAAGTCACCGGTGAAAAAAATTACGAAGACCAGCAAATCAATATCATCCAAAAGAAAGACCATTGTAAGGGACATCAGCTGGCTCTCATTTAATGCCAGGGTTTTACAGGAAGCGGCAGACACCACGGTGCCTCTCTACGAAAGGATCCGTTTCCTCGGCATCTTCTCCAACAACCTCGATGAATTTTTCCGTGTGCGCGTAGCCACCCTCAAAAGGATGGATATCATGGGCCGTTCGGCAAAAATGCACCTCGAAGAAAATCCCGATGAGATACTGCAGGACATCCAGAGCACCGTTATCAGCCAGCAGGCCGAATTCAACCGCATCTGGCACGAGATCGAGGAAGAGCTGAAACACGAAAAGATCACCCTCCATACCGAAAAGCAACTCAACCGCGAGCAGCAGAAGTTCGTGCAGAACTACTTCAACGAAGAAGTGCGCACCAACATCATCCCGCTCATGATCGAAGGCATCCAGCATATGCCTTACCTGCGCGATAAATCCATTTACCTTGCCGTGGTGCTGGCGCGGGAAGACAATTCCATCCGCCAGAAGTTCGCGCTCATAGAAGTGCCCAGGGCCGTGCTTTCCCGCTTCCTCATACTCCCTTCCAAGGAAGGCGAGCACAGCATCATACTGCTGGAAGACGTGATCCGTTACAACCTGCCGCATATCTTCTCCTATTTCGGGTACGATAAATTCTCCTCCTGGATCATCAAAGTGACCCGCGACGCCGAGCTGGACATAGACAACGATATTTCCACCAGCATCATCCACCAGATCGAAAAAGGGCTGAAGGCGCGCCGTAAAGGCAAACCTGTGCGGTTCATATACGACCAGCAGATAGACCCGCTGCTGCTGGAATACCTCATGCGCAGGCTGGGCCTGTCTAAAAAAGACAACCTCATACCCGGGGGCCGCATCCATAATTTCAAGGACTTTATGGACTTCCCCGAACGCGTGTTCACCCGCGAACGCATGCGCCGCAAAACCCTCGTGCACCCGCTGTTCCACAACGCGCCGAGCGTAATGAAAGTGATGCAGGAGCAAGACGTGATGCTGCACCTCCCCTATCATTCCTTCGATACCGTCATAGACCTGCTGCGTGAAGCGGCCATGGACCCCGATGTGACCACCATCAAGATCACCGCGTACCGCCTGGCCCGCAACAGCAAGATCATCAACGCCCTCATCAACGCCGTGCGCAACGGCAAACAGGTGGTGGTAGTGCTGGAACTGCGCGCCCGCTTCGACGAAGAGGCCAACCTGCAATGGAAAGAAAGGCTGGAAGAGGAGGGCGTGAAAGTACTTTTTGGCGTACCCGGCATGAAAGTGCACGCCAAGCTCTGCGTCATCAAAAAAAGGACCGGCAACACCACTACCCAGTACGGCTTCGTGAGCACCGGCAATATGAATGAAAAAACGGCGAAGGTATACGGCGACCATTGCCTGCTGACAGCCAACCGGAATATCATGGCGGACATCAACCGTATTTTCGCCTACCTGGAAAGCCCCCGCCACGACGTGAAGCATCTCCAGGCCTGTAAAACGCTGATCGTAAGCCCGCATAACATGCGCCGGTTCTTCATCCGCATGATAGACCGCGAGATCAGGAACGCCCGCCGCAAAAAACCGGCGTCCATCATCCTGAAAATGAACTCCCTGTCCGACGATGAAATGATCTTCAAGCTCTACGATGCCGCCAAGGCTGGCGTGGAAGTAAAGCTCATTATCCGCGGCATCTGTTGCGCCTATACGGAGAACAAGAAATGGAAACGCAATATGGAAGCGGTGAGCATCATAGACGAATACCTGGAACATGCGCGTGTGTTCGTTTTCCACAACAACGGGCAGGACAAGGTATACATCGCCAGCTCAGACTGGATGATCCGCAACCTGGACCACCGCGTGGAGGCCGCAGCGGCTATAGAAGACCCTGTGATCAGGCAGGAACTGATAGAAATACTCAACATCCAGCTGAACAGCAATGTGAAAGTGCGCATCATCGACAATGAGCAGCGCAACGCATACAAACATGCGAGTGGACGTAAAATACGCGCCCAGCTTGAGATTGGAAAATACCTCGCAGAAAAATCGTACACCTGATCAATTCAGTTTCGTATTTCAGCAGCGTTTTAAATATCTTTGAGCCTGTTGTAATGTGTACACGTTATTGTTAATCTGAACAGGCATGAAGCTGGCAGCAATAGATATCGGTTCCAACGCGGCCCGCCTGCTGATCTCGGAGGCTTCTCCGAAATCGACCGGCGAGATGGATTTCACCAAGGTAAACCTGGTGCGCGTGCCCCTGCGTTTAGGGATCGACGTGTTTTCCACCGGCGCCATCTCCGAAAAAAGGGCGGACAGCCTGGTGAACACCATTAAAGCCTACAAGCTGCTGCTGGACGTGTACGAAGTAAAATACCTCAAAGCGGCGGCCACTTCCGCCATGCGCGACGCCAGCAACGGGAAGGAAATACTGGAACGCGTGAAGAACGAGACCGGTATGGACATCAAAGTGATCACCGGCAAGGAAGAAGCCTCTTATATTTACGAGAACCATATCGCGGAAAACCTGGACAAGACCAAGGGTTATCTTTATATAGACGTGGGCGGCGGCTCAACGGAGCTCACTTTCTTCAGCGGCAACCGCCTCGTGTTCAAAGAGTCCTTCAATATCGGCACCCTCCGCCTTTTGCAGCACCAGGTGAGCGAAACGCACTGGCAGCAGATGAAGGACTTCCTCAAGCAGCAGCTTCGCGCATTCGGCCCCGTAGTGGCCATCGGTTCCGGCGGTAATATCAACAAGATATTCTCCATGTCCAAAAAGAAGGAAGGCAAGCCCCTTACGCTGGAGCAGCTGAAGGATTATTACAAGGAATTCGGCAACTTTACCGTGGAAGAGCGCATCCACCTTTACAACCTCCGGGAAGACCGTGCAGATGTGATCGTGCCTGCGCTGCAGATCTACGTGAACGTGATGCGCTGGATGGATATCAGCGAAATATTCGTGCCCAAGATAGGCCTTGCGGACGGCCTCGTACGCTCCCTCTACAACGAGATCAGCAAGCTCAGCGTTACCTGACGGTAAAAAAATGCAGTCAAATCCGAATTATGTTGCAACTTTGTGGATTCCCGGGGTTGGCCGGGTATAAATTTTTCTGCAATGTCTGCTGTAAACAAAGAGATCAAGCGCATCACCACACACATCCTGCAAAAAATGAAGACGGACGGGGAAAGGATTTCCATGCTCACCGCTTACGACTTCTCCATGGCCAGGATACTGGATGATGCAGGGATAGACATCCTGCTGGTAGGCGACTCCGCCTCCAACGTAATGGCCGGCCACGAAACCACGCTGCCCATTACCCTCGACCAGATGATCTACCACGCCTCCTCCGTAGTGCGGGCCATCCGCCGGAGCTTCGTGGTGGTAGACCTGCCTTTCGGTTCTTACCAGGGCAACAGTAAAGAAGCGCTCATTTCCACCATCCGCATCATGAAAGAGACCGGCGCGCACGGCATCAAGATCGAAGGCGGCGAAGAAGTGATCGAATCCGTGAAAAGGATCATCAGTGCAGGCGTTCCCGTAATGGGCCACCTGGGCCTTACCCCGCAGTCCATTTACAAGTTCGGCACCTACGCCGTACGCGCAACGGACGATGCGGAAGCTACCAAGCTGCTGGCGGACGCAAAGCTGCTCCAGGAAGCCGGCGCTTTCGCCATTGTGCTGGAAAAAATTCCCGCCATGCTCGCCAAACAGGTGGCCGAGCAGCTTACCATCCCGGTGATCGGCATCGGCGCGGGCAAGTATGTGGACGGGCAGGTGCTGGTAATGCACGATATGCTGGGCATCAACAAGGAATTCAAGCCCCGCTTCCTGCGCCGCTACCTGAACCTTTACGATGACATCTACAAAGCCACGCAGCAATACATCCACGATGTAAAAACAAAAGATTTCCCGACGGACCAGGAACAGTATTAACCTCTCCTGATCCCCATAAAAAAATCCCCGGAGCGCACTGCTCCGGGGATTTTTGTTTTAAACTGAACACTGTTAAGGTTTTACCAGCTCAGGCTTTTCATACGCCCCGCTCATTTTCCGCGGCAGGCGGTACACATTCCCTTTGCTGTCCGAAAAATACAGGCTGGAAGCTGAAGGCTGGCGCCCGTGCCCGTCTGCCCAGAAAGCATAGAACCCCGGATGTGCGTTCACCGGGCGGCGCGGGTAAGAATGATTGAAGGGGCTGTTTTTAGTCAGCTGCTTTGCGCGCCAGCTGCGGCCTTCGTTCCGGCTTTCCCACATCACGATCTCCCCTCCCGTATTGTAAGCCTGCGGGCCGGTTGAAGTAGGCGCAACCACCTGCCACACGCCGTTTTCGCCTATCACCAGCGAGCCCATGTCGTAGTTATGGTCGCTTTCCGCAAAGCGGCGTATCTGCCAGCGGCCGTTCTTCAGATGCGCAGTATGCCACTGCCGCATGCCAAGCTGAGGCCCTGGTTCAGGCCCCTTGCTGGTTTCGTAAAGGATCACCGGGTTACCGTCTTTATCGAAATTGAGATCGTTGATATACACATTGAGGCCGTCGGCCGCATAATCCCGCACGAGCGCGGAGGTATCGCCGGTGCGCAGCGGCAACTGGAGGGTTTTACCCAGGGCGTTCGCCCAGCTTTTGCCGAAATCGTCCGTTTGCAGGTAATACAGGCTGGTGCGATGATCGAGCCCGGCGCCTTTCTGCACGTTGGGATGATGGTTGAACGAAGTGCCTACACGCCCTTTGCGCTGGCCGCTGGTCTGGTAATGGCCTTCTTCCATATTGGCGAGGTCTTTCCAGGCAGACCAGTGAATGCCGTCCTCACTCGTCATCCAGCCGATCACGCGGCAGTTCTTCGGTCCATACCGCAACTGCTGCTTTTCGTAGTGGGTAAACAGCCCGAGGAATCCATGCGCGGGATCGTAATACATTTGCAGGTACGAAAAATTATCCATCGGCTCGTTGCCCTTGTAGGCCTGTATCTTCTCAAAGCTCCCGATGTCGTAGGGTTTGCTGCTCCTGTAAATGAATGAAGGGCGTTCCACGCCGTGGGAGGTGGAAAACAGCCAGATGTGGCCGTGTTTGTCCAGCTGCAGCACGGGGTTGTCGTGCGCATCACCGGTAGCTTTATCCATCACGGCCGTTGGCCGCGATACTTTGCCCGTGGCATGATCGAAGCAGCCTACTTCATGCAGCAGCGTTTTGCCCGTGGAATCGGTGCCGCCGTAGCAGAAAAAGGTTTTGTTGACGGCCGGCGCGTATACGGAGAAAGGGTAATGATTGGAAGGATATGTGGCGAGGCCGCCGCCGTATTTATAGGCATATTCGTTGCCGGTGGTGCCGATGCTGTACCAGATGCCCCGGTAGCCGTCGTCCTGCCGGTTGATAAAACGCGGCTCCTGTGCTTTTACGGCCGAAACCTGCAGCAGCAGCGTAATAAGGAAAATTTGCTTCATCCTGTGAATATAATATTTCTCCCCGGCGGGCGCAAGGCCTCTCCTTCCGGGTAAGGATGCAGCCCCTTCATTTTTCTAATTCCCGATTGATCGTTATATTCGTTCCCGTGAACGCATTGTTGAACATACAACTCTCCCTTCTCTCCTTTCTGCGCAGCACCTGCTCGCACGTGCCATGAGCCGTATGCCTTCACCTGCTTATTAACCTCCATTTTTACTTATTTCAACAACACAGAACATGACTACGCTGGAAACAGTTTTGAACGGACTGATGAGCCGTTACAAAGAGCGCGTTCCCGATGTCGGCGCTATTATTCAGGCCATGGTATCGGAAGGCATCATCGCCGGGGACAACGATATTGAAAATGACCATATCGCCTTCCGGACCCTGGGCGTTCCCCATCTGGGCATACAGTCCCTCGAAAAAATATTCCTCCATTACGGCTATACGAAAAAGGATTTCTACGATTTCCCGGAAAAGAAGCTGGACGCATACTGGTATGCGCCTCCGGCGGATAAATACCCCCGCATCTTCATCAGCGAGCTGCGGGTGAAAGACCTCAGCAGGCAGGCGCAGGACATTATTCACAGCTACACAAGCGAAGTGAAGGCGGATCCGGTAGACAGCCTGGACCTGGACGACGGCGCCGCGGTGGACCACTTCCTGCACAGCGCTCTCTGGCGCACGCCTACCATTGCAGATTACAAGGCGCTGGCCGCTGAAAGCGAATACGCCGCATGGGTGATCTACAACCGGTATTACCTCAACCACTTCACCGTAAGCGTACATAACCTGAAGCCGGGATATAATACCGTAGCCGATTTCAACGCATTCCTCGAAAAAAAGGGGTTCCGCCTCAACGATTCAGGCGGCAAAGTGAAGACCAGCCCTGATAAAGGCCTGGCGCAAAGCTCTACCGTAGCGAGGATGATACCCGCCACCTTCGCCGGTAACGAAACCATGGAGATAGCGGGCTCTTACGTGGAGTTTGCCGAGAGAAGGGTGCTGCCGCAATTCGCGCAGCTGCCGGCATCCCAGATCAGGCGCGAGCACCGCAGGGAAGGGTTTGAAGCGAATAATGCGGACAAGATCTTTGAAAGCACTTATTCCGCGCAAACGGGGAAAAAATAAGAAGGCTTTAATGCGGGAGCTTATCCTGGAAACGCCCGTACACCCAGGTGCCGGCAATAGCGCTCAGCAGCGTAACGATCACCACCGTAAACCCGCTGCCGATCTGCGCGAACAGCGGCCCGGGGCAGGCGCCCGTAATGGCCCAGCCCAACCCGAAGATCAGCCCGCCTATCACGTTGCCTTTGGTGAAGACCTTTTTCGGGATCACGATTTCCTCCCCTGAAATGGTGCGGAGGCCCAGCTTGCGGATCAGGATCACACCGGTCATAGCCGTGACAATGGCGCTGCCGATCACGCCGTACATATGGAAAGATTCCAGGCGGAACATTTCCTGGATGCGGAACCAGGAGATCACTTCCGATTTAACGAGGATGATGCCGAAGATCATCCCTACCAGGAGGAATTTCAGGTTTTTCATATCAGCAGCCATTTCATGAGGTGAGGTAAAATAAGGTTGGTCATGGCAAAGCCGCCCGCCATAAAACAAACGGTAGCTACCAGGGAAGGCCATTGCAGCGTGGAAATGCCCATGATGGCATGGCCGGAAGTGCAGCCACCGGCGTAACGGGTGCCGAAGCCCACCATAAAGCCGCCGGCAATGAAAAATACCAGTCCTGTGGCATTAAAGGCATTGCCCCAGTTGAAGATATCGCCGGGCATCAGTTCGTCAAATTCCTGCACGCCCGCAGCCTGCAAAGCCGCAATGGTGGAAGGATTGAGCTTAACCGGCTCGCCGTTCTGCATGAAGAGCAGCGTGATGAGCGCACCCAGCATGATGCCGCCGGCAAAAAATAAATTCCAGCTTTCTTTTTTCCAATCATACTGAAAAAAAGGAATTTTGCCGGGGATGCAGGCGGCGCAGATGTGCCGGAGAGAAGAGGAAATGCCGAGGGCTTTGTTGCCGATGATCAGCAGCAGCGGTACGGCAAGCCCGATCAATGGCCCCGCGATATACCAGGGCCATGGTTCTTTCAGGATATTCATGAATTGAAAGTACAAAAATTCATCATTGAAAACAGATATAAGCATGATGCAGAACATTCTCAGGGAATTCAATATCGAAGCCGCCAACAGCGGGGTTTCCACAGGAACCATATGGCTGGAGGCCGGCGGTGCGCCCATTACCTCCTTTTCCCCGGTAGACGGGAAGGAAATTGCCAGCGTAACAACCGCGTCGCGCAGGGATTACGACGCCGTGATCCGCAAGGCCGGCGAAGCTTTTGCCGAATGGCGCCAGTGGCCTGCGCCGCGCCGCGGTGAAGTGGTGCGCCAGGTTGGGCAGGCCCTCAGAACGCATAAGGAATCCCTGGGCCGCCTGGTGAGCTACGAAATGGGCAAAAGCCTCCAGGAAGGCTACGGTGAAGTACAGGAAATGATCGACATCTGTGATTTCGCGGTGGGCCTCAGCCGCCAGCTGCACGGCCTCACCATGCACTCCGAAAGGCCCGGCCACCGCATGTACGAGCAGTGGCACCCGCTGGGCATCACCGGCATCATTTCCGCGTTCAACTTCCCGGTGGCCGTATGGAGCTGGAACTCCATGCTTGCCTGGGTTTGCGGCGACGTGTGCGTGTGGAAGCCCTCCGAAAAAACACCCCTCACAGCCCTGGCCTGCCAGCAGATCACCGCGAAGGTGTTCGCGGAGAACAATGTGCCCGAAGGCGTGAGCTGCCTGGTTGCAGGCGGCCGCGAAACGGGCGAATGGCTGGCTGAAGATACCCGCGTCCCCCTCGTGTCCGCCACGGGCTCCACCCGCATGGGCAAAAGCGTGGGCGCAGCGGTGGGCGCCCGCTTGGGCCGGTCGCTGCTGGAACTGGGCGGCAACAACGCCATCATCATTTCCAAAGACGCGGACCTCGATATGAGCCTCATCGGCTGCGTATTCGGCGCCGTGGGCACGGCCGGGCAACGCTGCACCTCCACCCGCCGCCTCATTATACACGACAGCGTGTATGAATCCTTCAAAACCAAGCTGGTAAACGCTTACAAGCAGCTCCGCATTGGCGACCCGCTGGACCAGCATAACCATGTAGGCCCGCTGATCGACAAACAGGCGGTGGAACAATACCTGCAAAGCATCGAAAAATGCAAGGCCGAAGGCGGTAAATTTATCGTGGAAGGCGGTGTGCTGGAAGGCAAAGGCTATGAGTCCGGCTGCTACGTGAAACCCGCCATAGCAGAGGTGAAGAACGAATACAGCATCGTACAGCACGAGACCTACGCCCCTATTCTATACCTGATCCGCTACAACACCCTTGAAGAAGCCATTGCCATGCAGAATGACGTGCCCCAGGGGCTTTCTTCCGCCATCATGACCCTCAACCTGCGCGAAGCGGAGCAATTCCTTTCCCAGGCCGGGTCAGACTGCGGTATCGCCAACGTGAACATCGGCACTTCGGGCGCTGAGATCGGCGGTGCGTTTGGCGGGGAAAAAGAGACGGGAGGCGGCCGCGAGAGCGGTTCAGACGCCTGGAAGGCTTACATGCGGAGGCAGACCAATACCATCAATTACACTGATAAGCTGCCGCTGGCACAGGGTATTAAATTCGATCTGTAAAGAAAAAAGGAAAAGGATATATGTCTTAAGTGAAGTAGCGGGGTTGGAGAACCCCGCTTTTTCGTTAAACGGAAACCATGCT
>CBFHAF010000089.1:0-10268 GCA_965653435.1 uncultured Chitinophaga sp. | reverse complement strand
GGCTGCCGCCACCGCGATGGCGCCGGGTTGGCTGATGCCTATCAGCCGGACGGCCGGTTTACGGGAAAACAATAAGCGTTGGAATTTTTTGGGCGGGGCTTGTTGCTGAAGGATCGTTTCCATGTGGCAGTTTTTAAACCGGTGATGATCCAAAACTACTGCCAGGAACGGCGGATGCGCGGTGCCTTTAACGGACGGTAGCTGCCGCTATACGGAACGGGCATTTTTCTTAACAGGGCATTATTTCTGCAGTTCTTTTTCCGTCCATTCGTTTTTGCTCATCCGCAATACATGCTCGCGGTGCTGCCTGCCCCAGGCGCTCAGTGAATTAACGATCTCTCTCAGCGATTCGCTGTATGGGGTGAGCTCGTAAGATACCTGGCCCGGATTGCCGTTTACCTCCACCCGTTTCACAAACCCGTTCAGCTCCAGGTCTTTCAGCTCTTTTGAAAGCACCTTCGGCGTGATGCCGTCAATAGACCGCTCAATTTCATTGAAACGTTTTGCATCGTTGATCAATGCGGAGATCACGAGCATTTTCCACTTTCCGCCGATGGCGTAAAGTGCGTCCTGCACCCCGCCGATGTGGGCCTTGCATTTTTCTACGGTATAAATATCCTGGTTCATTTTCAGTGGGAATTTTGGTGTCACTATCCTTTTGTATACCGCTATCCTACTGGATAGCAGCGGCTTTTGTAAAGCTAGCGAAAATAATTTTGCCTTACCAAAAAGCAAAAGAATGAAAATATTACATCTCATTTCGAGCCCCCGGCAGGAGGGATCATACAGTATTCAACTCGGCAAGGCCATTGTAGCACAGCTGCAATCCAAATATCCCGGCAGTACGGTCAATACCCGCGACCTTACCGCAACACCTTTTCCGCACCTGGAAGAAATGCACATCACGTCGTTTCACACTCCGCCGGAGGCGCGCTCGCCGCAGCAGGCGGAAGCGCTGAAACATTCGGACGAAGCGATCGAAGAGCTGATGGAAGCGGACGTTGTCGTGATCGGCGTACCCATGTACAATTTCAGCATTCACTCCAGCCTCAAGGCATGGATCGATCATGTTTTCCGTGCGGGGCGCACTTTCAAATACGGTGAATACGGGATCGAAGGGCTGGTGAAAGGCAAAAAGGTCTACCTGGCCATTGCCACCGGCGGCGTTTACAGCGACGGCGCCATGAAGGCTTTCGACTTCACCGAGCCTTATATGAGGAGCGCGCTGGGCTTCATCGGCCTTACAGACATTACAGCTTTCCGCGTGGAAGGGGTGTCTATTCCCGACGTGAAGGAAACCGCCCTGGAAAAAGCGATCGGAAAGGTGGCGGTTTAATCTTATGTGTTTTAGAAAGCCTGAGGCTGACCGGAAAGTTTACACCGCTTCCCGGTCAGCTTTTTTTTGTTTTTGCATGGTATTTTACCTCTTATGTCGGTCTTACCTTAGTCGGAGGATGGTCGGTGGAGAGACGGAGGAGAGACGGAGGATAACCGGTGAAGAGGACAGGTTAAAATACTATAAGTGCTGCCCCGGGTTATGGTCGACCCAGGGCATTTTTTATTTCCCCTCGCTCATTACTTCTTCATACACCTCCTCGAACGGCCGCCCGCGGTGTTTGGGCCAGAGGGCGGAAAACTTTATCTCGACGTTCTTCAGCAGCTGTATACACAGTTGTTTATCGTCTTCCGTCAGGTCGTTCAGCATCATTTCCGCCATTTTCCGGACCCTGGGGAAACTCAGGGATATCACTTTTTCACCTTTGGCGGTGAGCTCGATGCGCTTGGAACGTTTGTCTTCCGCATCGTCGTATTCGCGGATGAGGCCCCTTTTGATCATGCGCCCCAGCATATCGGTGCCGCTGCTCAGCTCGAAAAGGTTCGCGTAGATCACTTCTGTTTTCCTGGGGTTCTTTTCCTGTTTGATGGTGAGGAGTATCCCGAATTCCTCTATCTGGTTCAGGTCTGTGCCTTTCAGCGCCATGTTGGCATAGGAGAAGTTCAGCTTATGTATCCGGCCGATGATCTTCAGCAGCAGGCCGTCGGCTACCGGCGGCACTACGCCGCCCACCAGCGGCTCTTTCTGCTCTTTGGCCGTGGGGCGGCGGCTGGCCAGATAATGCCGGCAGAAATCTTCAAGTTCCCCGTCAGGGTGATTCTCTTCGAATGCCCCCCAGGCCTTCACCAGTGCAACAGTTTTATTCATAAATAGTTAGTTCGGTTTCGAAGCAAATATAAAAAATATGCTTCGGATATTTGGTTATTACTACGATATCGTCTTATATTTGATAATAATTTATTCGAAAACGAAATAAATATTGTTTGCCATGACGACCATGACTATTTACAACATTGCGCTCATTACGCATCTCGCCGGGCTGGCGCTGATGGCGGGGGCGACTATCCAGGACTTTTCCATCACCCGGCAATTCTGGAAACATTTCGCCATCGACCGTTCACGCGGGCTGGCTATCCGGGAGGCGCGGGAGCGCTCGCCTTTATTCTTCGGCATCGGTGCGGCCTGTCTTATTGTATCCGGGGTTACCATGATGTTCCTGACAAAAGGAGTATATGGGGAGCAGCTGTGGTTCCGGATCAAGTTCGGGCTGGTGATCCTCATTATTATCAACGGCATCCTCCTGGGGAGGCTGCAGGCGGGCAGGCTCGGCAGGCTGCTGCGTGAAGGAGCGGGGGAAAGCAGCCTGCAGAAAGTGAGAGGCAATATCAGCCGCTTTCACCTGCTGCAACTGGGCCTGTTCCTGGTGGTATTCTGCCTGAGCGTATTCAAATTCAGCTAACCTTTTATTTGCTTCAACATGGAAAAGACGAGAAGAAACTACTACGTCATCATGGGATCTATCAGCGCCTTCATGTTATTCAGCGCTTATTTTACGCTGACCAACAAAGTGGCTATGGGCCTGCTGGGTTTCCCGGATTATTTCAGGATAGAGCTGACGGTGGCCAAGATCATCGGCGCCATCGTGATCCTGCTCCCGGGAATTCCGCAACGGTATAAAGAATATGTGTTCGTGGGTTTTTCCATCTGCCTTGTATCCGCCTCCATTGCGCACTTCTTCAGCGGCGACCCTTTTTATAAAGTGATATTGCCGCTCACCGAGCTGGTGCTGCTGCTCCTGGCCATGCGCTACTTTAATAAACAGGCCGCGAAAGCAAAATGACCGGCGGTTTTCCTACATTCATTGTATGAAATTCAACTGCGTTGTTCCCATCCTGTATTCCGCCAATGTGCCGGCGAGCCTCCGTTATTACACGGAAGTGCTGGGATTCGAAGAGCACTGGGGCTGGGGCGACCCTCCTGATTTCGGCGGCGTTTCCAAAGGCGAAGTGTCCGTTTTCTTTTGTGAAGGCGGGCAGGGGCAGCCAGGCACCTGGTTATCCATTTTCGTGGAGAATGTGGATGAATATTACGAGAGCATCAGAGCGAAAGGCGCGAAGATCGTTTCCGTTCCGGAAGACAAAGAATGGAATGTGAGGGAAATGCTCGTGCAGGATCCGGACGGACACTTCATCCGTTTCGGGCACGGCATTTAATTATCTTCCAACGGCCAGTGGAACACTACCAGGAACCCGTCCGGGTCCCGGAAATAAAGCGCTTTGAAGCTGTAGCCCGTGCACACCGGGCCTTCCGCCGCCACGCCGTTCTCTTCCAGCCTGGCATGCGCCGCTTCGATGTCAGGGCATCCGAAATACAATACCATATCTTTCTTCGGCTCCACCGGCCTGCGTTCCGCTGGCTGCGCATCTTCCTCATAAATGGATTCGAGCATAAGCTGTATGCCGTTCAGCTCCAGCAGCACCCAATGGTAGTTGTCCGGCTTTGCGGGCGGCACGGAGGTTTGTGTGAGCTGCAGGCCGAGTACGTCCCGGTAGAAGCGCAGAGAAGCGGCCATGTCGGATACGGGAATGAGCGGCGCCATTCCCCGGAGGTTTAGCGGATTGCCAGGCATGGAATTTTATTTTTCTTTGAGATAAGCTTCGATCGCCGCATAATTTTCTTTTTTTCCGGGCGTAGCCTCATCCGTGCTTTGCATATGAATAGCCCAACCCAGCGGCGTGCCGTGATACACCCGGTCTGCGATGCCCGGATCGGCGCCTGCTTCCATCAATACTTCCACGGCTTCCAGCGAACCGGAGAACACAGCCTGGTGCAGGGCAGTGGCGTGATGGTGAAAACCATGGTCTTTTTCAGGCAGGGCATTGATGTCCACACCATGTTCCAGCAGCAGGCGCAGCATGTCCGCATAGCCGTAGAATGCCGCCGCTACGAACGCCACCTGCCGCTCGGCGGGTGTGGAACGTTCCAGCAGCGCGGGCAGCCAGTCCGTACGCCGCAGGCAGACCGCCGCGGCCAGCGTGAGGTCGCCTCCCCGGTCAATCAGCCTTTGCGCGGCATCTATATTATTATGCGCCAGCGCACCGATCCCGCTTCCCGGTCTTGCCCCGTTATCGATCAAAAGGTCAATAAGTGTCAATTGCACACCATACTCCCGCGGCACCCTGCCGGTAGCCACCAGCCCCAGCGCATAATCCAGCTGTTCCTGCAAGGTCCCGGGTGCGTTCCGCCGGATGGCTTTTATGATGGCGGCGGCAATGGCGGAAATGTTTTCCGGCAGCGAGCCATTTTCAACGGGATTGTCTGCAATGAACCAAAGAAGGTAAGGTCTTTTGAAATACCCATCGTCCGGCGTATGATGGCGGTACGATGCAAGCTGCGGATGCCAGGAAAGCAGATGCTCCAGCTCCGGGAGATCGCCGGAGCCGACAGCTTCCACCGCTTTCATAAAAATGGTATCTGTAATGGCAGGGTCGGGCATATAGATGGTTTAAACGGCTCGGCTGTTAATTTACTGAATTTGATGCTGCCTGAAAAACAAACAGCAGGGATTAACAACCCTGCATCGTTTGTTAATGGCGAAAATTCTACATTGATAATCAATCGAATGCGACGAAAGGTATACATTTCAATACCTAATTATCAACATATGCCTACCCCCGTTCATGATACGTTCAGCTAATTTCGGGCATGATCAGCTTGAGATCATCCACGGAAAAAATATTGAGAAACGAACGTTATGGTATTCAGACAGACTCTTCGCACAGCACTATTCTCCATTTCATTTTTGTTATCCTTTCACGTTTTTGCAGGCGACCCGGTAAAGTTCATCCGCGAAAAGGACGGGGTGACCGTATACCCGGAAACATACCTGTCGGGCAACGCGCGGGCCGTTAAATTGCAGGTGATCACAGACAGGATCATCCGTGTAACGGCCTCCCCGGAAAAGGAGGTCCCTCCGCGCAAAAGCCTCATTACGGTTTACAGCGCGCCTTCCACTCCTTTCACCCTCACCGAAAGCCCGGACAAGATCGTGCTGCAGACCTCCGCCCTCACCGCCACCATGACGCTGGCAACCGGGGCGGTTTCTTTCACGGACAAAAACGGCAGGCTGCTGCTGGCGGAAAGGCCTCACAACGGCCGTGCCCTGCAATCAGCCGTGTTCGAAGGACAGCCCGTTTACGGCATTACCCAGGCCTTCGAAACCACCGAAGGCGATGCGTATTACGGCCTGGGCCAGCACCAGGACGATGTGTTCAACTACCAGGGCCGCCAGGTATTCCTTTTCCAGAACAATACCGAAGTGGCAGTGCCGTTCCTGGTAAGCAGGAAAAACTACGGCATCCTCTGGGATAATTATTCCCTCACCAAAGTGGGCGACACGCGGGAGTACCTGCCGCTGAACCGGCTGAAGCTCTTTTCCGCAAAAGGCGAGCCCGGCTGGCTGACCGCTTCTTACAGCAATAACCGCCAGCAGCCAGGGAAAGTGGCCTTCACCCGCGCCGAATCCAATATAGACTATGCTTACCTGGACGATACCAAAAAGCACCTGCCCTCGGAATTCGTGATGAAAACCGGCGTGCTGACCTGGGAAGGGAGCATTGCGTCCGATTTCGAAGGGCTGCATACCCTGCGCATGAGCTACGGCGGTTACCTGAAAGTATGGGTCGACGGCAAGCTGCTCGCCGACAAATGGAGGCAGGCCTGGAACCCCGGTACCGCGCTGATGGAAATTCATTTGCAGAAAGACAAAAAATATCCCATCAAAATATCCTGGACGCCCGATGGGGATGCCTCGTACATCAGCGCCAGGTGGATCAATCCTGTTCCGCAGGAAGACCGCAATACCTTCACCTTTCAATCCGAGGCCGGCCGCATGGTGGATTATTATTTCATTCACGGCGATAATATGGACGAAGTAGTGAGCGGTTACCGCCAGCTTACCGGCAAAGCGCCTATTGTGCCCAAATGGGCCATGGGCTTCTGGCAAAGCCGGGAAAGGTATAAAACGCAGCAGGAGTTGTTACAGGCTGTGGCGGAATACCGGAAAAGAAAACTGCCACTGGACAATATCGTGCTGGACTGGAGCTATTGGAAAGAAGACGCCTGGGGCAGCCAGGAATTTGACCCGCAGCGTTTCCCTTCGCCGGACAGCATGATTCGTACACTGCACAACCGCTATCACACGCAGTTTATGATCTCCGTATGGCCGAAGTTCTACGAAGGCATACCTGCTTACCGCGATTTTGACCAGAAGGGCTGGCTGTACCGCCGGAATATTGCGGACCGGCAGCGCGACTGGATAGGAAAGGGATATGTGTCCACTTTCTACGACGCGTTCAACGACGAAGCGAAAAAAGGTTTCTGGGAGCTGCTGTACCGTAAATTATATACCAAAGGCGTAGACGCATGGTGGATGGATGCCAGCGAACCGGACATACTGAGCAATGTGAGCCCGGAAAAACGCAAAGAGCAGATGTCGCCCACAGCCGGCGGTACTGCCGCCGAATACCTGAATGCTTACCCGCTGGAAAATGCGAAAGGCATATACAATGGCCAGCGCAGCGCAGACCCGGACAAGCGGGTGTTCCTGCTCACACGCTCCGGGTTTGCCGGCTCCCAGCATTACGCGGCCGCCATCTGGAGCGGCGACATCGGCGCGCGGTGGGAAGATATGCGTACGCAGATCTCCGCGGGCCTGAATTTCTCCCTGTCCGGCATACCTTTCTGGACCATGGATATCGGCGGGTTTGCAGTGGAGCCGAGATTTGAAAAACCGTCTGCCAAAGACCTTGAAGAATGGCGTGAACTGCAGGCAAGGTGGTTCCAGTTCGGCGCGATGGTACCGCTGTTCCGCTCACATGGGCAGTTTCCTTTCAGGGAAATTTATAACATCTCACCGGAAGGCCATCCTGCCTACAACAGCATGCGCTATTACAGCCAGCTGCGTTACCGGCTGATGCCATACATTTATACGCTGGCCGGGATGGCATATCACCGCGACTACACGATCATGCGCGCGCTGGTGATGGATTTCCCCGGCGACGATGCTGTGAAGGAAACCGGCGACCAGTACATGTTCGGGCCTGCTTTGCTCGTGAGCCCGGTGTACAAATACAAAGCGCGCGAGCGTGATGTATACCTGCCGGCGGGCCCGGGATGGTACGACCTGTATACCGGTAAGTATCATGAAGGCGGGAAACATATCACTGCCAAAGCGCATTATGAAACCATGCCGGTGTTCGTGAAAGAAGGTTCCATCCTGCCGTCGGGGCCGGCATTGCAATACACTGCGCAGAAAAAAGCTGATACGCTTACACTGTACGTCTATACCGGGAAAGACGCTTCTTTCAACCTGTATGAAGACGAGGATACCAATTACAATTATGAAAAAGGCGCTTTCAGCAATATTCCGCTGACATATAACGCATCAGACCGGAGCTTATCGATCGGGGAGAGGCAGGGCAGCTTTCCGGGTATGCTGCACAACCGCGTTTTCCGCATCATCTGGGTTAGCCGCAATGCCCCAAGGGCCTGGCTTCCGGATGCAGCGGCAGATGTAACCGTGCAGTATAGCGGCGCGCCCGTAAAAGTTCCACAGGCACAATAACCTGACTATTTATTAATAACCAAAATCAAAACGAGACGATCATGGCAATTCATTCCACGGATTGGAAGCCTCCTGCTTCCTGACACTACAGTTTCACGTTACCGTTTCAATTAACAATCTAAATCGAAGAAAATGTTTTTAAAATTACTCCCGGCACTGCGGCTGCTGCCTGCACGTGCCATGCGGGCTGTCCCGGTGCTGTTGCTGCTATGCTGGTCGGCGACCGTGGCTGCGCAGAACATTAAAGTGACAGGCAAAGTAACCGACGATAAAGGGCTGGCGCTGCCCGGCGCTTCCATTGGCGAGGAAGGCACCGGCAACGGCGTACTGTCCGACGAGAACGGCAATTATTCCATTACCGTAAAACCTAATGGCCGCCTGGTTATTTCTTATATCGGCTTCCCGGCGCAGAACATTGCCGTGGAAGGAAAAACAGTGATCAATGTTACGCTGAGCAGGAGTGCGGACGCCAACCTGGACGAAGTGGTGGTGATCGGCTACGGCACGGCGCGCAGGCGCAATGTGACCGGCGCGATCAACACTGTTTCCACGAAAGATTTCGGGAACAACTCCGCTACCACGCCCAGCCAGTTGCTGCAAGGCAAAACACCGGGCGTACAGGTGCTCAACACCAGCGGTGTGCCGGGTAGCGGCGCCAATATCATCATCCGCGGCGTTGGTTCATTTACGAACGTAAGCCCGCTTTATGTAATAGACGGCATCCAGAGCGACGCGGGCCTGTTTAACGCCATCAACCCGCAGGATATAGAAAGCATCACCATATTAAAAGACGCCGCATCCACCGCTATATACGGCGCCGCCGCGGCAAACGGCGTAGTGCTGATCACCACCAAAAGAGCGAAAACGGGCGCGCCCAAAGTGTCCGTCACCAGCCAGTGGGGTTGGGCCAAACGCGCCAAAAAACTGGATGTGCTGAACGCTGCGCAATATGCCGAACTCGCCAAAGATTACGCAGCGGCGCAGGGCTCCACGCTTCCCGATAAATTCAACTCGCCCGATATACTTGTCAGCAGAACAGACTGGCAGGACGCGATCTTCCGCACCGGCGCGCTTTCCAATAACGCTGTAAGCGTAAGCGGCGGTACCGAGCATGTTTTATACAACGCTTCCTTCGGTTACATCAACCAGCAGGCTATCGTGCAGGACTATCAATACCGCGCCATGAACTTCAGGATATCTCTTGAAGAAAAGCTGGGCATTTTCCGTTTCGGCCAGGCGCTGAATGCACAATTCCTCAATAATAAAGGCAACCTGGCGGATGTAACGGCCGCGCTGTATATGCCTCCCTACTTTGACATCTACGATCCATCCCGCCAGGGCGGCTACACAGCGGCCACCAACGTGCTGGACCTCAGCAACGCCGGCAACCCGCTCGTGAAAGTAGGCAACAACAATACGGTGAACAGGAACTATATCCTCTACCCGCAATTCTTCGGCGAGGTGAACATCCTGAAGTCGCTGAAGGTGCGCTCGCAGATCGCATTGTCCATCGGCGGAAATAATCTCTCAGAATACCAGAAACCTTACATCGACGGGAATGACCTGGCCACGGGCCGTTCCGCCACTGAAGCGCAGAGCAGCTACAACTGGTACCTGCTGGAAAACTACGCCACCTGGAACCAGTCCTTTGGCAAACACAACCTGGAACTGACGGTAGGGAACACTTATAAGGACAAAGGGCGAAGCTCTAATCTGAAGGCCCAGGGCACAGGCATTGCCAACGACCAGGTACAGAACATCTCGGTGGCGCTTTCCAATACGGTAACCGCCGCCAGTGTAGGTTATGGCAATAACAATGTGGGCATATCCTACTTCGGGCGCTTGATGTATAATTTCAACGACCGATACATCCTCACGGCCAGCCTGCGCCGCGACGGTTCTTCCGTATTCGGCCCCGAAAACAAGATCGGTAACTTCCCGGGCGTGGGCGTTGCATGGAATGTATCCAACGAGGAATTCATGAAAAGGAGCGCGTTGATCACCGACCTGAAACTGCGTGTGAGCTGGGGTAAAACCGGGAATAACAACATCGCGGCTTTCCAGACCACGCCCATCACCTACAGCGGCAGCCCTACCGGCAACCTGGTGTATAGTTTCGGGCCGGGCGAAACATTTGTTTCCGGCACAACCGTTAATTCCATTCCCAACCCCAACCTGAAATGGGAAGAAACCGTGCAGACCAATGCAGGGTTCGACCTGGGTATGTTCGATAATAAACTGAACCTGAGCTTCGACTGGTACAACCGTAACAACAACGACCTGCTGGTGCAGGTGCCGGTGCCTAAT
>CBFHAF010000088.1:0-10385 GCA_965653435.1 uncultured Chitinophaga sp. | reverse complement strand
GCCGCCACCGACGGCAGCGCCTACACCTGGACGCCTGTGTTACCCAATACCCTCAATCCCCTGGTAAGGCCGGAAGCCACAACTCCATACGTTCTAACAGTCACGGACACACGAGGCTGCCCCAAACCGGTGACGGATACCGTGCTTGTAACCGTGCTGCCGAAAGTGAATGCATCAGCCGGCAGGGATACCGCAGTGGTGCTGGGCCAGCCGTTGCAGCTGAATGCCGGCGGAGGGCTGAGCTACACCTGGTTTCCCGCCGCCGGGCTGTCCAGCCCTTTCATCCAGAACCCGGTCATCACCTTCAATGCCCCTACCCCTGCCATACGGTACAAAGTGCTCGTACAGGATGAAGCCGGTTGCGCCGATTCCGCTTTTATTACCGTGAAGGTGTACAACACGCTGCCGCAGGTATTCGTACCCACCGCCTTCACGCCCAATGGCGACGGCGCCAACGATTACCTCAGGCCTATCGGTGCGGGCATCAAAGAGATCCGGTATTTTTCCGTGTACAACCGCTGGGGACAGCTCGTGTTTACCAGCACGGCCAATGGTACCGGCTGGGACGGGCGCATCAACGGCGCGCCGCAATCCACCGGCGTGTATGTGTGGCAGGTAAAGGCGGTGGACTACCTGGGCTACGACTTTTTCCTCACCGGCACTGCTGCCCTTCTCCGCTGAGCCCAAACATATATCACTGATTAAGATCGTATTATATCGTTAATACACACACTAACGTGTACGGATTCCCAGGGATAGTGGCCGAATGGTTGTTTCCTATAGAGAGCAAACAAATTTGTATAGAAATTCTCATTTTGCGAGCACAGCTCTTATCCGTAAATTTATATGAGTAACCTGAATAAACTGAAGTAAGCCCCAAGACCATTTGTTGACACCTGAGCAGAACCATCACCTAACATGAAAGCATTTTCATTGATCACATCCATTATTGCAACAGGCACCGAAGGCCTTACGGATGAACAAAAGCAGCGAATATGGATCAACAATGCGCTTTGCCTCACCACCGGCGTACTGGCCATCGTTATGGGGTTCGTCTTCTGGCTGATCACGGGTAAGCTGCAGATACTGATACCCGCCTCCCTTGAAGGGTTGGGATTCTTATTTATCATCTACATCAACCACCTCAAAAAGTATGAAACGGCCGGCATCTGCATGATTAGCTACCATTCCGTCTGCGTCATGTATTTCGGGGTTCTGCTGGGCACGCAGGCGGAGATAGCGCTGGCGCTGCTGTTCATGATCAGCGCCACATACCTGGTATTCAACAAACGGAAGTCTATCGTCATATGCTTTTGCGTTACGCTGGCCGCCCTGTTTGTCACCGAATTTTTCTATTACACCGGCTACATCAAACCTCTTGAATTTTCCCACAACGTCACCTTTCTCATCCGCTGGGTGGCCATAGCCTTCATTCTCACCATCAACACCGTTTGCATTCTTTTTTACAAGAGCACGGCCAACCGCCTGGTGAAAGCCCTGAAAGAAAGAAGCGAAGCGCTGAATGAAAGAAGCAGGGAACTTGAAAAGGCGAACAAGTCGAGAAGGGTTTTCCTGCAGGAAACGAGCCACGAGATCAGGAACCCGATGAACGCGATATTCGGCATTGTCCAGATCATGCGCCTGGACATCGATAACGGGAGGATCAGGGAAACGCTGCCATCGCTGGTAGACAGCCTGTATGAAGCTACCTTCAACGTAAAAGACATCCTCAACAATGTGCTGGAGCTTTCCCGCATTGAAGCCGGCCAGCTGGACGCTGTAACGCGCAGGCATGTTCATATCCGCCATCTGTTGCAAGGTATTACCGGCGTTTACGAATACATGGCGCTCACCAAAGGCGTGAAGATCAGGCTTACTTTCACCGGTATGCCGGACCTGGTGTTTACAGACGATACCAAGCTTTCACAGATCGTGAACAACCTGCTGCTGAATGCCATAAAATACACGCGGAACCAGAGCAACATCGACATTGATTGCGGCATTCGGGAAGACAAATGGTATATCAGCATTACAGACCAGGGCGGCGGCCTGGAATGTGAAAAGCTGAAGAAGATCTACCATTGTTTTGAAGCGGACAGGGAATCTTTCATGGAAGGCACCGGCCTTGGGCTCCATATTTCCAAACATTTCGCAGAATTGCTGGATGGCGGCATCACGGTGAATTCGCTGGAAGGCATCAGCACCACCTTTACCGTACAGTTCCCCGCGAAAGATGTAGTGAGCCGGCACGTGCCCGAGCCGCCACGCTCTGCCCCCACGCCCAGGCAATTCGCCGGCAAAACCATCCTGGTAGTGGAAGACGATAAAATGAACCAGGCCATTCTCAGGAACTTCCTGCAAAACAACGGCGTAACCGTGATGCTGGCAGGCAACGGCATAGAAGGGCTTGAGCTTGTCCGCCGGGAAATCCCGGATCTTATCATCCTCGATTCAGAAATGCCGAAGATGAACGGCCGCGAAATGCTTTATCATCTTAAGCACGATGAAGAGCTCAGGCATATTCCCGTCATCATCGCCTCCGGCGACGCCTTCACAGAAACCGCCGAACGTTTCCTCTGCGAAGGAGCATCCGAATATGTGATCAAACCCATCGAGTTCACGGCGCTCCGCCAGATTCTGGACAGGCATTTCAACGGCGGCGGCGTGCCCGCAAAACATCCGTTCTCATAACGCCGGCTTTTTACATAATTCCGTTTATTTGTTATACAATTCCTCCAAATCCCTTATTTGGTGAGGATTTTGAACATTTTTGCAGAGATACCTGTTTCATTTTTTACACCTGAAAGCAATGCAAAAATGGATCATTCCCACGACCATCACCACACGGAGCAAACAACAGCCCATCAACACGCCGGCAATACCATGCCCGCCGCTGCAGGCGGGCACAACAGCCATGCAACGAACGGCCATGCAGGCCACGATCATCATGCCATGGTCAGCGATTTCAAAAAGCGCTTTTATGTGACGCTCGTACTCACCGTTCCGGTGCTCCTCCTCAGCCCCATGATACAGCATTGGCTGAAGGTGGACTGGAGCTTCCCCGGATCCAGATGGCTGCTCTTTGCATTGTCGTCCGTCATTTTCGTTTACGGCGGCTGGCCTTTCCTGAAAGGGCTGGCAGAGGAACTGAAAAGCCGAAACCCGGGCATGATGACGCTGATCGGGTTCGCCATTTCGGTGGCTTACATTTATAGCGCGGCCACAGTTTTCGGTTTGGAAGGCATGGACTTCTTCTGGGAACTTGCCACGCTGATCCTTATTATGCTGCTGGGCCACTGGATCGAAATGACCTCCGTGGCCGGCGCTTCCCGGGAACTGGAACTGCTGGTAAAGCTGATGCCGTCCACAGCGCACCTTGTGCATGGCGATCATATCATGGATGTGGAAACAGGTTCCCTGAAAAAAGATGACATGATCCTCGTGAAACCCGGCGAAAAGATAGCGGCAGACGGGATGGTGACCGAAGGCGAAAGCGCCGTGAACGAATCCATGCTCACCGGTGAATCGCGCCCCGTGGAAAAACACAGCGGCGATAAGGTGATCGCCGGTTCCATCAACGGCAATGGCGCCCTGCATGTACGGGTAACGCACAACAGCGCGGAGTCGTACCTTTCGCAGGTAATACAGCTTGTAAACGATGCACAGCGGTCCAAATCGCGCACACAGCTGCTGGCGGACAAAGCGGCGCGCTGGCTTACGCTCATTGCCATCGTGGCGGGGCTCGCCACATTTGCGGCCTGGTATTTTTCCGGCAGCACGCTGGCCTTTGCCATCGAGCGGATGGTGACCGTGATCGTGATCTGCTGCCCGCATGCGCTGGGCCTCGCCATTCCGCTGGTAGTAGCCAAATCCACCGCACTGGCGGCAAGGCATGGCCTGCTGATCAGGAACCGTACGGCATTCGAAAACGCCCGCAAGATCAGCACCCTGGTGTTCGACAAAACCGGCACGCTCACCATCGGACAGTTTACAGTAGCGCGGTACGGGGCTTTGGATAAAAATTTCAGCGACGACGATATCCTCCGCCTTGCATATTCCCTGGAGCAAAGCTCCGAGCACCCCATTGCCACCGGCATTGTGCAGAAAGTAAAAGAAATGGGGCTGAAGGCGGAAAAAGCGGCCAATGTAACGGCCATCACCGGCAAAGGCATTACTGCCACGGTGAACGGGCAGTCCATTTCCGTGGTAAGCCCCAACGCGCTGCCATCGCAGCCTGTGGAGATCCGCGCCGGGGAAACGCTGGTGTATGTTCAGCAGAACGATGCCGCGATAGGCTACATCGCCCTGGCAGACCAGCTGCGCCCCGAATCCGCCGATGCGGTGCGTACCCTCCGTGAACAAAATATTAAAACCGTGCTGCTCACCGGCGACAATAAAGTGGTGGGCGAAAGCGTGAGCAAAACCCTCGGCATGGACCAGTATTTCGCGGAAGTGCTGCCTCATCAGAAACTCGAAAAAATAGCGGAGCTGCAAAAAGCCGGGGAATATGTGGCCATGACCGGCGACGGCGTGAACGACGCTCCTGCGCTGGCCCAGGCCGATGTAGGCATAGCCGTGGGCTCCGGCAGCGACGTAGCGGCGGAAACAGCGGATATCGTACTGGTGAACAGCAATCCAAAAGACGTGGTGAACCTCGTGCTGTTCGGCAAGGCCACTTACCGGAAAATGATACAGAACCTGGCCTGGGCAACCGGTTACAACATCATAGCCCTGCCGCTGGCCGCGGGCGTCCTGAGCGGCATGGGCATATTGCTGAGCCCTGCCGCCGGCGCGGTGCTGATGAGCGTAAGCACCGTTGTAGTAGCCATCAACGCAGGCATGCTGAAGATCAGGAGCTGACAGGCGTCAGCGGATAACATTAAAAAAGCCGGTCCTCCCAAACCGGCTTTTCTTATTTCATTAATCCCGGCGGGATTTATTAAATTTAAAACCTAATCTTAACCAGTTATGAAACTTAAAGCTGCTATCCTTTGTCTTTCATGCGCAGCCATTCCACTGATGCGCGTTTCAGCCCAAACGGCCACCCTGGAGAAAAAATGGACCTCAGATACCACGCTCCGCGTGCCTGAATCCGTTTATTTCGACGCTAAAAGCAATGTTTTGTTCATCGCCAACATCGACGGCTCCCCCTGGGCCAACGATGGCAAAGGCTTCATTTCCAAAATGAGCCCGGACGGCAAGATCAGCAACCTCCACTGGGTGGACGGCCTGAATTCACCCAAAGGCATGGGCATACACCGCAACCGCCTTTATGTGGCGGACATGGGCGAAGTGGTGGAAATTGACATCGCAAAAGGCTCCATCGTTACCAGACATGCCATCCCCGACGCGCTGAACCTGAACGACCTCACCATCGATCCCAAAGGCGTGGTGTACGTAACGGATTCCAAAAAGAAAAAAGTACATACCCTCACCGACGGCAAATCCGCCGTGCTGCTGGATAGTGCGGCCAATGGCGTGAAAGGCCCCAACGGCATCCTCTGGCGCCCCGATGGATTGCTGCTGCTGGATGCCGGCGCCGTTTACCGCGCCGGTAAAGACGGCAAGCTGACCAAGCTGGCAGACGTAACCCGCGGTACAGACGGCATCGAGCATGTACAGGGCGACGAATACATCGTTTCCTGCTGGCAGGGCGAAGTGTTTTACGTGAACCTCAAGGCCGGCACCTCCAGCAAGATACTGGACACACAGGGAGACAAGCTGCAGACTGCAGACATCGGGTACGACGCTAAAAAGAAGATCGTGTATGTGCCTACGTTCTTCGGCAACAATGTTTCCGCGTACCAGTTGAGCGTAACCAAGTAACTTTATGTCTTCCGGGCCGGCAAATCCGCCTGCCCGGAAGCTTTTATACCTGAATGAGAATTATACAACTGCTGGCAGCCGTATTCCTGGGACTAAGCGCCTATGCGCAGCAGCCCGGCCATGCCTATACCTTCTCCCATCTCAACATGGAAGACGGTTTGGCCGGCAACCACGTTTCCGCTATTCTCCAGGATAAAAAAGGTTTCATCTGGATCGCCGGCACCGCGCTTCAGCGCTTCGACGGCGAAAATTTCCTCACCGTTTCCAACTTCGACCGGCTGCCCGGTTCCATTTATTACGAAGACATCGCTTTGTTCGAAGACCGCCAGGGCCGCATCTGGATGGGTACCCCGGACAATGTCCGCGTATACGACCCTCTTACTTCCAAAGTATCGGCAGTACCACTGGAGCCAGGTATCATGAACCCCGGCGACCTCCGCTGCCATGCTTTTCTGCAGGATCACAACGGCGTGCTCTGGCTCACCACCGGCGCCGGGCTGCTGCAGCTGGACAACCAGCGCCGCCTTTTCCGCAAAGCCCCTGGCATACCGGACAGCCTCCGCAGCAAAATGCGGAGCGCCATCCTGGAAGACGCTTCCGGCAGGCTATGGGTGAGCGGTATATTTGAGATGTTCATGATCACAAAAGACCGGAAGGAAGTATACACACAGCATAACAACCCGCTGAAACTGGAAGTGCTCAACATTCCCGCCAGCGCAAAAAAGATATTTGAAGACCACCGCCAGCGGCTGTGGATCGCTTCCCGTGGCAGCAACGAGCTCTATCGCTGGCATCCGGACACCAACCGCCTGCAGACCTTCGTATTCCCTTACAAAAAAGGCGAGAACGACCAGGTGTACGACATCACGGAAGACATCCACGACGAAATATGGATCGCCATGGAACATGGCGGCCTGCACCGCTACAATGAAAAAGAAGGATTCAACCTCCAGCTCCCCGGCAATAACGACGACGAGCTTGGCCTTCATTACGATTATGAGACCAACTGCCTGCTCATCGACCGGGACGGCCACCTCTGGGTAGGCACGGACCGCGGCGTGAATATCATGAGCCTGCACAACCAGTCGTTTGCGCGGCTCGATCACCGCATCCATGCCCTCCCCAGGGCGGAAGTAACAGGCATTCACTCCGCCCGCAACGGCGACATATTCATTGGTTACTGGGGTAAAGGTTTTGCCTGGCTCGGCCCCGACCTCCGGGTGAAAGCGCATTACACCCATCAGCCCAACGGCAACGGTATCCCTGAAGAACGTTCGCAGGTATGGAGCTTTGCGGAACAGGAAAACGGCGTCATCCTCATCGGGCAGGAAAACGGGTACGTCTCCGAATTTGACCCGCAGGCCAAACGCTTCAGGCACCATCATCCTCCCGGGTTCCGCGACCAGACGGTGCTGTGCATGTTCCCGGAAAACGATTCCATCACCTGGGCCGGCCTGTACAAACATGGCATTGTACGCTGGAATATGCGTACCGGCGAAGTGATCAATTATCCGCAGATACCCGAATTCATTCACCGCAACACCTCTGTGTCCGGCATTGTACCCTATAAAGGCAACGGCGACTACCTCTGGCTGGCCTCCAGCAGCGGCGGCGTGATCAGGTTCAATAAACATTCGGGGAAAGCGGACCAGCAGATCATGTTCCGCCGGGGAACCGATACCGTCCGGAACGTCACGGCCCTTTTGCCTTATTCGGACAGCGTGCTGCTGGCTGGTACGGACCATGGCATCTTTTTCTACAACTTCCGCAGCAACAACTGGCAGGCGCTGACCATCAACGACCAGCTGTTCGATGAATGGATACTGAGCATGCAGTATGCCGGCAAAGGCGATGCCTGGCTTACGACGCCTTTCGGCTTTTACCGGCTCAATGGCGCCACGCGTAAGCTCTCCGCCTTCGTGCAGAACGATGATATTATCGACAACCCGCGTAAAGTACGCCGCAATATCGCAATCCTGCAGGACGGGCGGCTGCTGGTGGGGGCATCAGACCATGCAATGGCCTTTTCAGCCTTCCGGCTGGAAGAGAAGCCACCGCCGCCGGATGTTACCATCGTGGATTTCAGGGTGCTCAACCTTCCCGTGATCGCGGACTCGGCGCTGAACCACAAAACGCCGCTGAAGCTCAATCACAACCAGAACTACATCGGCATTGAATTCAAATCCCTGCAATATCATGCAGAGAAAACGCAGTATTACTACAAGCTGGAAGGGATGGACAAAGACTGGATACACGCGGAAAACTTGCTGGTGGCGCGTTATACCAACCTGCCGCCGGGCAGTTACATCTTCAGGGTGAAAAGCATGAACATGGCGGGCGTATTTTCCCGCAACGTCACTTCGCTTTATATCCAGGTGCAGCCTGCATTCTGGCAAACCTGGTGGTTCCGCCTGCTGCTGGGCCTGCTGATACTTTCGCTGGTGTACGGCTACTTCAGGGTGAGATTGTACTTGGTAAGAAAAGAAGCCAAGAGCCGCGCGGCTTTCCGGGAAGAGCTGGCGCAGCTTGAGATGAAAGCCCTGCGGGCGCAGATGAACCCGCATTTCATCTTCAATGCGCTCAATTCCATCCAGACATTCATGATGAAAAATGAGACAGAGCAGGCGCTGGCCTACCTCAGCCGCTTCGCAAGGCTCATCCGCAACGTGCTGGACCATTCGCAGCTCAACAGCATTTCCATTGCCCGCGAAACGGATATGCTGGAAAACTACCTGGAGCTGGAACGCCTCCGCCTGTCCGAACGCTTCGACTACCGCATTATGGTAGATCCCAGCCTGGACAAAGATTTCATGGAAATACCCGCGATGGTGATCCAGCCTTTCGTGGAAAACGCCATCTGGCACGGCTTGCAGCATAAAACAGAAAGAGGCTTGCTTACCATAGAATTTATCCGGCGCGGCAACCAGATACTTTGCGTCATAGAAGACAATGGCATTGGCCGCGACGCCGCCACCACGCTCAAGCAGCAAAGCCACCCCGCGCATATTTCGAGGGGTGTGCAGATAACAAAAGACCGGCTGCAGATATACAACAGCCGGTTTAATATGGATGCTTCCTTTAATATCGAGGACATGAAGGATGCGAACGGAAATGCCTGCGGAACGAGGGTGAACCTGTGGTTCCCCTTGCTGGAAGATTAGCCGAGGCCCACTTCAGAATGTCTTTCCGGGATCTCCACATCCGAGAACCCTTTCTTCACCAGCCAGTCTTTAAAAACGGTCTGCACTTCATACTCACCATGAACGAGGAAGAGTTTTTTCACCTGCTGCGGGTCCTGGCAGGCGAGCCACTGGCTCATATCCTCGTAATCGCCATGCGCGCTCATGGAGCGGATCACGCCCACTTCGGCCTTCACTTCATGGCGCTCGCCGTAAATGGATACTTCTTTCGCGCCGCGCATCAGCCGCCCGCCGAGGGATTGCGGCTCGCAATAACCTACGATGAGAATGGTGTTCCGCTGCTGGTCTATATTGTTGGCGATGTGGTGCTTCACCCTGCCCGCTTCCGCCATGCCTGATGCCGAGATGATCACGCAGGGCTCCTTGCGGAAGTTCAGCATTTTGGATTCTTCCACGGTCCTGATGTATCTCATGCCGGGGAAGTTGAACGGATCATCGTCCACTTCAAGCAGCTTCTGCACTTTTTTATTGAAACATTCGGGATGCGCGCGGGTCAGTTCCGTGGCTTCCAGCGACAGCGGGCTGTCCACAAACAGGTCCACATGCGGCAGCTTGCCCGCCAGCTGCGCCCGGTTAAGCGCATACAGCAGCTCCTGCGTACGGCCCACGCTGAATGCGGGGATGATCAGTTTCCCTTTTTTCCCGATACAGGTGTCGTGGATGTATTTCAGCAGGATATCGTCCGTAGGCGCAATATCTTCATGCAGGCTGCTGCCGTAGGTGGATTCCATGATGATGTAATCGGCCTGCGGGAATACTTCCGGCGACTTGAGGATAGGATCGCCATAACGCCCTATATCCCCGCTGAACGTGATCTGCCGTGCTTTGCCATCTTCCGTGATACGGAGGTGCACGCAGGCGCTGCCGATGATGTGGCCGGCGTCTGTAAACATCACTTCCACGTCTTTGTCTATCTTATGCCATTGGCCGTAAGAAGATACGGGGGTAAGCTGGCCTACGGCGCGTTTGGCGTCTTCGATCCGGTACAGCGGCTCGATATATGGCTTGCCTTCGCGGGCGTTCTTTTTGTTCACGTACTTGATATCATCTTCCTGTATCTCGGCGGAGTCCAGCAATAATATTTCCGTGAGGTCGCGGGAAGCGGGAGTGCAGTATATTTTCCCTCGGTAACCGAGCTTTGAAAGGCGCGGTATCAGGCCGGAGTGGTCTATGTGCGCATGGGAAAGGATCATCAGGTCCACCTCGTTCGGATCGAACCCGAAATCGAGGTTCAGGGGCACCGTTTCTTTGCCCATACCCTGGTACATGCCGCAATCCAGTAAAATCTTCTTTCCGTTCTTCAGGGTGACCAGGTGCTTTGAACCCGTCACCGTACGTGCTGCGCCGTGAAATGTAATC
>CBFHAF010000087.1:0-10400 GCA_965653435.1 uncultured Chitinophaga sp. | reverse complement strand
CCGGCGCCGGCATGTGCCTGCTGCTGAGCACGCAGTTCGTGAAAGACAGCTCGCTGCTGGTGAAGCGCAAGGCCAAGGTGATACCCACCGAAGCGCAGGGCCTGGGAGGTAAAATGCAGATGTACATCACCACCATGAACGAATTCAGGGTGGGCTCGTATAATTTCAGGAACGTGCCGACCTACCTGTTCGACGACGTTACCAATATCACTTCCTACCCCTCCCTGGCCGGCATGATCGGCAACGACCTCCTCCGGCGGTTCAACCTCACGCTCAACTACGCCAAAAAGGAGATCCACCTCATGCCGAACACGCACTTCCGCGACCAGTTCGACTACTCCTACACCGGCCTCATTATTTACCTGATAGACAACAGGATAGAGGTCACCGACGTGATCAAGAATTCCCCCGCGGAGAAGGCCGGCTTCAGGCCCGGCGACTTTGTGCTGGCCATCAACAACAATTTCACCAGCAATCTCCAGGTATACCGGGACATCCTGAAGAACATCGGCACCCGGCCCACCCTGCTCATCATGCGCAACGGGGAGCTGATGCTGAAAAAACTACCGATCAGGAGCATATTGTAGCTAACCGCATTTGTCGTAAATTTGTATGTTTTGGCTGATTAACGGCCAAACCGCTTTTATTATCAATAACATATGGTTCATTTTAACAGATTCACTTTAGATAACGGATTACGGGTGATCGTACACGAAGATTCCACTACGCCCATGGCGGTGGTGAACGTGATGTACGATGTGGGCGCAAGAGATGAAGATCCGGCGCAGACGGGCTTTGCGCATCTTTTTGAACACCTGATGTTCGGTGGTTCCATCAACATCCCGGAATATGACGAGCCTTTGCAGATGGCAGGCGGAGAGAACAACGCCTATACCACCAACGACCTTACCAATTACTACATAGAGCTGCCGGCTGAGAACCTGGAAACGGCCTTCTGGCTGGAAAGCGACCGCATGCTGAGCCTGGCCTTTTCGGAGAAAAGCCTGGAAGTGCAGCGGAAAGTGGTGACCGAAGAATTCAAGGAACATTACATCAATAAACCTTACGGCGACGTATGGCATAAGATGCGCGAGCTGGCCTACAGCCGCCATCCCTACCGCTGGATGACCATCGGGCGGGAGCTGGCGCATATCGAGCAGGCGAAGCTGGACGATGTGAAATCATTTTTCTTCCGCCATTACCGTCCCATCAACGCGATCCTCGTGGTGGCCGGCAAAGTGACCACCGCCCAGGTGAAAGCCCTGGCCGAGAAATGGTTCGGCGACATCCCCAGCGGCGAAAAGTACGTCCGCAACCTGCCCGTGGAGCCCCCGCAGCAGGAAGCGCATATGCTCGAAATAAAGAGCAAAGTGCCGCTGGACGCATTGTACAAAACTTATCACATCTACCCGCGCATCGACCAGCGTTATTACACGGCAGACCTGCTGAGCGACATCCTCAGCGGCGGCGGCTCCTCGCGCCTGCACCAGGTGCTGGTGAAAGAAAAGAAACTCTTCAGCAATATCGACTGCTACCACTTCGGCAGCCTGGACGCGGGCCTGCTGGCGATAGACGGCAAGCTGGTGAAAGGCGTGAAAATGAAGGACGCTGAAAAAGCCATCCAGGAAGAGCTGGTAAAAGTGCAGCAGCAGATCATCCCGGAAAGGGAGCTGCAGAAAGTGAAGAACCGCGTGGAAAGCATGCTGGCGTTTGAGGACATGGGCCTGCTTAGCCGCGCGAACAACCTTGCCTTCTACGAACTGCTTGGCGACGCCTCGCTGATGAACACCGAATTCGACAACTACGAAAAGGTGACTGCCAAAGAGATCCAGGAAGAAGCGCAGATTATTTTTTCGGAGAAGAACTCCAACACCATTCATTATTACGCAGGAAATTAAAGATATGATCAACAGAAGCCAGGCCCCCGCTATAAAAGACGCAGTGGATTTTGAAATATTGCTGAAACCTTACGAGCTGTTCAAACTGGACAACGGGATTCCCGTGTACGTGGTCCGTTCGGAAGAGCAGGAAACGGTGCAGCTGGAGCTGGTATTCCCGGCAGGCAGCTGGTACGAGACCGAGAACCTGGTTGCCTCCGCGACCAACTTTTTGATGAAGAACGGCACCAGCAAACATTCCGCCCTGCAGATCAATGAAATGGCGGAGTACTTCGGCGCTTACCTCAACCGTAACTGTTACCACGAGAACGCCACGTATACGCTTCACTGTTTGACCAAGCATACCGCCGAGCTGCTGCCCATTCTACAGGAAGTGATCCTGGACCCTGCCTTTCCCGAAGAAGAGCTGGCCATTTATTCCCAGAACATGAAGCAGAAGCTGGCCGTGAACCTGCAAAAATGCGAGTTCGTGGCCAACCGGCACATCGATAAATATCTCTTCGGTGAATTCCATCCCTATGGCCGCGTGAGCAGCATGGAAGGGTACGACGCATTGCAGACCGAAAGCCTGAAAGCCTTCTACCAGCGGCATTACAACTACGCCAACTGCAGGATATTCATCGCCGGGAACCTGCCCGCCAATATCATTCCCTTGCTGAACCAGTACTTCGGCAGCACGCAGTGGAACGGGGATACCCTTACCCTGCGCCCCGAGATACCCATACTGCCCGCCGAAGAAAAGAAATACCGCATCTTTAACGATGAGAACGGCGTACAGGGCGCAGTACGCGTAGCAAGGCCTTTCCCGAACCGCTACCATCCTGATTTTCCAAAGATGCTTGTGCTGAACACCATTTTCGGAGGCTACTTCGGCTCGAGGCTCATGAGCAATATCCGGGAAGAAAAAGGATATACCTATGGCATTCATTCGCAGCTTTACAACTTCCGCCAGGTAAGCGGCATCAATATTTCCACCGAAGCGGGCCGCGACGTGTGCGAGGCCACGGTAGCAGAAGTGTACAAGGAAATGGAGCGCCTGCAGAAAGAGGAAATACCGGAAGAAGAACTGAGCCTGGTGAGGAATTTCATGATCGGGTCCATCCTCGGCGACCTCGACGGCGCTTTCCAGGTGATACAGCGGTGGAAGAACCTTATCCTGAACGATCTCGACGAAAACTATTTCTACAATAACATCCGCACCATCAAAACCATTACTGCGGAAGAGTTACAGCAGCTTGCCAGGCAATATTACAACAAGGAAGATTTCTATGAGCTTATTGTGATATGATCGCAGGGGTGAACATTCAGCATGCTTTTTGTGTAATTTCTATAGCCAAATTCCTTCTACCATGGGAATACTTATTCGTATACTCGTTACCGCCCTCGCAGCATTGCTGACCGCTTATCTTCTTCCGGGCGTGAAGCTGGAGGATTTTACCACAGCGCTGATATTGGCCATCGTATTAGGTTTGCTGAACCTCATCGTAAAGCCGGTACTGGTCATCCTTACCCTGCCTGTGACCATCTTTACGCTCGGCCTCTTCCTGCTGGTGATCAACGCGCTGATCGTGATGTGGGCCAGCAGCCTCGTAAAAGGTTTTAAAGTAGACAACTTCTGGTGGGCGCTGATCTTCAGCGTGGTGCTGTCCGTCATCAGCGGCATTATGCTGAGCCTCGGCCCCCGGGAGCGCAGCGAATAACTTATTGATTCAGCTTAAGCACCGCCCCGCCGCGAGCGCCGTTATGTTTTCCGTTATCCAGGGTTACGACGCCGTTTACCAGCACATACTGGAACCCGGTGGAATACTGGTGCGGCGCGGTGAATGTTGAAAGGTCCTTTACACTTTCCGGGTCAAACACCACGATGTCTGCCGCGTAACCGGGCAGCAGCAGGCCCCTTTGCTGCAGGCGGAATTTCTGCGCAGGCAGCGAGGTGATTCTTCTCACCGCTTCTTCCAGCCTGATCACTTTTTCTTCACGTACATATTTGCCCAACACCCGCGCGTTGGTGCCGTAACCTCTCGGATGCGGCACGCCCACGCCGAATTCGCGGATGCTCGCGTCGGACGCAAACATGTTGTACGGGTATTGCATGATGTATTTCACATCGTTCTCGCTCATGCCGTGGAACACCATGCCGGCGTTGCCTGTTTCGGAAATATCGAGAATGGTCTGCACTTCATTGGCCAGGTTTGATTTGCGGCCGCGCAGCTTATTGATCTCGGTTATGCTCTTGCCATTGTAAGTGGTATCCTGCTTGTAATAAGCCACCACCGCATAGTCCAGGTGTTTGAGCCTGCGGCGTTTGTAGGTGGCCGTCATTTCGGAAGCAATGCGTTTGCGCAGCACAGGGTCTTTCAGCCGGTACACGATGGAATCCTGCCCGCCGGACAATGCCCAGTCCGGCAACATGGTGCGCAGGCTGGTGCTGCTGGCGGTGTAGGGGTATTGGTCTATCGTTACTTCCAGCCCTTCTTTCCTGGCTTTTTCCACCATGGCCAGCGTTACGTTGGAGCGGCCCCAGTTCTGCTTCCCGCCGATCTTGAAGTGGGATATCTCCACGGGGATCTTCGCTTCCCTGCCGATAGTGAGCGCTTCGTTGATGGCGGCTTCAACGGCATCGCCTTCGTTGCGCATATGCGTGGCATACACGCCGCCGTGGCGTGCTGCTACCTTTGCAAGGCCTACCACTTCAGGCGTTTTGGCATAAAGGCCGGGAAGATAGATGAGCCCGGTGGAAAGGCCTACCGCGCCGGCCTGCATGGCCTTTTCGACGAGCGCTTCCATCTGCTGCTGCTCCGCCGCGCTGGGCGCCCGGTCCGTACTGCCCATCACCGCACGCCGCACATCGTTGTGGCCAATGAGGGAAGCCGCGTTGATGGAAAGCTTCATGCTGTCCAGCTGGTAAAAATAATTACCCAGGTCCACGTTGGAAGAGCCGCAGTTGCCGGTTACCACGGTGGTTACGCCGTCGTAAATAAAACTTTCCGCGGTGGGCACCTTGAACTCGTCGCCTTCGATATGCGTATGCACGTCAATGAAACCGGGGGCCACCACTTTGCCGCCTGCGTCGATGGTGCGGGCCGCGGCGATGTTCAGCGGCATGCGGCTGGTTTGAAGGATGCGCCCGTCTTTCACGGCAATCTCCCCGTAGTACCAGCTATTGCCGGTACCATCGATAATGCGGGCGTTTTTGATGAGGATGTCCGCGCTGGTTTGCGCTTTCAGGGAGAAAGCGGCCAGCAGGAGCACCGGGAATAAAATGAAACGTTTGTGCATGGCAGGTTCGGGAATTTAGATTTTGACCGGAACAGTAGATGTAAAATACGCATCGCCGGTCAGTTTTTATAATACACACGTCATTGCGAGGAGTAGCGAGGGTTTGTGCGGTGGGGCGAGGAAGCAATGACGGCACCTATTTGCCCTGCTGTGCCTCCCGGCTCAGCCGGGACAGCTAGCTGGAATGATCCGCCACGATCTTCCATTCCCCGTTGATCTTGCGGAGCAGGATGGAGAACTGGCCGGAAAGGTTGCCGATGGTACGTTCCAGGTTCCATTTCCCGATAACGAAATAGGTGCCGGCAGCCAGTTCCTTGAATTCCAGCAGCTGGAAAGAAAGCGTGCCCATGCCCTCTTTGCCGGGGTAGGCCTTGCGGTAGTTGTCCAGCGTAGCCTGCCAGCCATAGGTCAGCCCTTTTTTGCCGATAAAAAGCAGGCAATCCGACTTCCAGTAGGTCTCCATAAAACCCTCCAGGTTTCCGGCGTTCCAGGCTTTTATTTGGGTATCCATCAGCGCTTTGATGCGGGTAACTTCCGGATCCTGCGCCCGGAGCGGATTAACAGCGGAAACGGCGATAAGGGCGATGATAATGACGAGCGAACGCATGTTAAATTTTTAGCAAAAGATAAACAGTTTTTATCATTTACGCATTCCGGGATTGTTCTACCTTTGCACAACTACAAAAATTAAATCAATATGCCCGGATTTGAACTATTTGGCGCTGAAGAGAAAAAGGAAGTAAATGACGTACTGGAAACAGGCATTTACATGCGTTACGGCTTCGATGGCCCCCGCAAAGGCATCTGGAAAGCCAAAGAACTGGAGCAGGCGCTCTGCGAAAGATTCAACGTTAAGTATGCACAGCTGACCTCCAGCGGCACCACCGCCCTTACCACCGCTATGGCGGCCCTGGGCCTGGGTGCGGGCGACGAGGTGATCATGCCCACCTTCACCTTCGTAGCCAGCTTCGAAGCCGTGCTGAGCGTTGGCGCCACGCCGGTGCTGGTGGATGTGGACGATACCCTCACCCTTGCCCCTGAAGCGGTAAAAGCCGCCATCACGCCCAAAACAAAGGCCATCATGCCCGTGCATATGTGCGGCTCCATGGCAGACCTGGATGCGCTGATGGCCATCTGTAAAGAACATAACCTGCTGCTGCTGGAAGACGCCTGTCAATCCACCGGCGCTACCTATAAAGGCCGCGCGCTCGGCTCCATCGGCCACGCGGGTACTTTCTCGTTCGACTTCGTGAAGACGATCACCTGCGCCGAAGGCGGGGCCATCATCACCAACGACGAAGACGTTTACACCAAGTGCGATGCTTATTCTGACCATGGGCACGACCACCTGGGCGGAGCGGACCGTGGCGCGGACGGACATCCTCACCTGGGTTACAACTTCCGCATCTCCGAGCTGCACGCGGCCGTGGGCCTCGCGCAGATACGCAAGCTGGACAAATTCCTGGCTATCCTCCGCAACAATAAAGAAGTGCTGAAAGCCGCGCTGGCAGAAGTGCCGGGCATCACGTTCCGCCGCATCCCCGATCCGGAGGGCGACAGCTGCACGCACCTCACCTTCTTCCTGCCCGACCTGGAAACCGCCCGCGCAGCCACCAAAGCCATCAAAGCCGCCGGCCTGCCCGCATTCCACTGGTTCGACAACAATTGGCATTACTTCCGCAAATGGGACCATCTCAAGACCGCATCGTCCCTCACGCGCTTTGCCGCGCCGCTGGCCGAAGCGCTTGCCCAATATAAAACCAAAGAATTCCCGGCTTCCGACGCGATCATCGGCCGCTGCATCTCCTTCCCCATCAGCCTCGCCTGGACGGATGAAGAACTGCGCGAACGTGCCGCCAAACTGGCCGCCGCGGTGAAAAGTGTTTTATAATACAAGCATTGCACATGAAGAAAATAGCATTGATCCCGGCAAGATATGCCGCCACGCGCTTCCCCGGCAAAATGATGGCCGTGCTGGCAGGGAAAACCGTTATCTGGCGTACCTATGAATCCACCCTCGCCACCGGCGTGTTCGACGAAGTAATGGTCGTGACAGACAGCGACGTGATCTATGAAGAGATCACCCGCAACGGCGGCAAGGCCGTAATGAGCAAACGTGAGCACGAAAGCGGTTCAGACCGTATAGCCGAGGCCGTGGAAGATATGCATGATGCGGACATCGTGGTGAATGTACAGGGCGACACGCCCTTCACGCGGAAAGAACCGCTGGAAAAATTGCTGAAGGTATTTGAAGGGGAAGAAGGCAAAAAAGTGCAGGTGGCCTCGCTGATGCAGGTGCTGAAAGAATGGAAGGACATAGAAGACCCTAACTTCGTGAAAGTAGCTGTGGATAAGGACTTCAACGCGCTTTTCTTTTCCCGCTCCGTAATACCTTACCCGCGCGATAAGGCGGTGAACAGCGTGTATTACGAGCACATCGGCATTTACGCTTTCCGCCGCGAGGCCCTGCTGCAATTCACACGCACGCCCATGAGCCCGCTGGAAGCCGCCGAAAAGATCGAATGCCTGCGTTACCTGGAAAACGGCATCCCCATGAAAATGGTCGTGACCGATTACATGGGCGTGGAAATTGATACCCCGGAAGACCTGGAACGCGCTTCCAGGCTGCTGGAGAAATAATTACAGAACAGCAAACTTTGTGAATACATGAAATTCAGAAACTTTAAACTGGTAGGTTACGTCATCTTCGGCCGCGGCGCTTTCAACCAGGTGGACGAGATCATTGCGCCCCACCGCAAAGGCGATGCGCCGATGATATTTTTTGTGGACCACTTCTTTGAAGGCAACCAGCCTTTCGTTTCCCGCATTCCCCTGCGCGGGAAAGACAAGATCGTGTACATAGACGTGACCCACGAGCCCAAGACCGTGTATGTGGACCGTTTGAGGGATGAGCTGAAAGCCGAGTTCGGCGAAGTAAGCGGCATCATCGGCATCGGCGGCGGCTCCACGATGGACATGGCCAAGGCGGTTTCGCTTATGATGACCAACCCGGGCTCCTCCGCGGATTACCAGGGCTGGGACCTTATCAAAAATCCCGCAGTCTATAAAGCAGGCATTCCCACCCTTTCCGGCACAGGCGCCGAAGTGAGCAGGACCACCGTGCTTACCGGCCCCACCAAAAAGCTGGGCATGAACTCCGACTATACGCCTTTCGACCAGATCGTGCTGGATCCCGAACTGATCAGGAACGCACCCGTGAACCAGCGTTTCTACACCGCCATGGATTGTTACATCCATTGCATCGAATCGCTGGAAGGCACATACCTCAACGCTTTCAGCCGCTCTTACGGCGAAAAGGCGCTGGAGCTTTGCCAGGAGATCTACCTGAAAAAGGACCACTGGGACGACGATGCCGATGAAAAGCTCATGATGGCCTCTTACGCCGGCGGCATGAGCATCGCGTATTCGCAGGTGGGCGTGGCGCACGCCGTAAGCTACGGCCTCAGCTACCTGCTGGGCACCAAGCACGGCATCGGCAACTGCATTGTGTTCGACAAGCTGGAGGAATTTTATCCTGCCGGCGTGAAAGAATTCAAGCAGATGGTGGAGAAGCACCAGGTGGAGATACCGCAGCATATCACCAAAGGGCTTACGGACAATGATTTTGAAAAAATGATCGACGTGAGCATGGGCCTGGCCCCGCTTTGGGAGAATGCATTGGGTAAGGACTGGCAGCAGAAAATGACCCGCGACCGCTTACGGAAATTATACGAACAACTTTAATTTTCATGGGGCTGCACCGGGAAGGTGCAGCCTTCATTTTGCATTATGGAGAATATCAGCGAACTCACGCAACAATATACCGCGGTATTGCAGAAAGTACAGGAGCGCCGCGAATGCTGGCGGGCACGGTCCAAGCCGTTCCTGATCCAGTTCCTCACAGGCGTTACCCAGCAATATAAGCTGAACTGGAAAGCAGGCGCCAACGAGCTGATGCTGGGCCTCGAAGCCGTATACCTCGTGTTCGATCATGAGCCCAGCGGCATCGTGGAGCAATCACCCTTCAGCGTGGTGCAGAAAATGAAGGTAGGCGGTTTCCTGTCGTTTTCACAAACGCGTAACGGGCAGATCATCGTGTGGATCAGTTACCCGTTCATAGACGGGATGACGGAGGAAAAGCCGAGAACAGACATGCTGGAAACCATTGAGCCCGAAGAAATTACAGAAGAAAATATCACCCGTTACATCCAGAAATTCCTGGTGGAAGTAATTGAATGGGAAAATAATGCCCGCGACGAGATCGGCTTTGAGCGCCACCGTAAGCCCGGGAACTGATCTTTATCATCGGCAGAAAACGCGGGAAGCCCGAACTTTGTATTATGCGCGACATAGAGCAAATACAGGACATACAGCTGCTGGTAGACACGTTTTACGGGAAGATCCAGCAGGATGCTTTATTGGGGCCGGTTTTCGCGGAGAAGATCCCTCCCGGGGCATGGGAAAAACATCTTCAGACCATGTACCGTTTCTGGGGCGCCCAGCTCCTGGGCATTATGGAATACCAGGGCGCACCCTACGCCAAACACCGCAGCCTGCCAATAGACAAACCTCATTTCGACCAGTGGATCACACTTTTCCATGCTACGGTAGATGAATTGTTCCGCGGCCCGCGCGCCTCTACCGCCAAGGTAAAAGCCGCATCCATCGGGCAGGTGTTCCTGGGAAAACTTCGTTTCGAGAGAGGACAGTTCTAAGGTTCTCAATGCCTGCTGGCATAAGCGCGGATCGTTTTCCGCATATACCTCACATACTTGTTCCGGTAAATGAACATCAGGTAAATGGTGGCCAGGATGGTAACGATGGCCATGATATAGAACACCCGCGCAAAATGCGCCGGGTCGTTGTTGTACCACTGTGCGGAGAAGAAGGCGCCCAGCCCGATACCCGCTTCCAGCGCGATGTACATGCTGCCAAGGGCACGGCCGCGGTGTTCGGGCAGGCCCAGGTCTATCGTCCAGGCGGTAACAGCCGGGCTGTTGATGCCCAGCGCCACGCCATACACGAGCGCGCCCGCCAGCAAGGCCGCGGGAGTGCCGGCCCATGCGATCATCAGCATGGAAACGGCCATGAGGGTAGCGGATATTTTCAGCAGGGGCACACGGCCGTATTTGTCCGACGCTTTGCCCGCCAGCAGCCGTATGCCGATGGAGCTGGCCGTGAAGAAGGTAAAGAAAAGCCCTTTGTTCTGAAGGCCGAGATGCG
>CBFHAF010000086.1:0-10406 GCA_965653435.1 uncultured Chitinophaga sp. | reverse complement strand
AACTGGCTGGGCATATTGACCGGGAAACGGGCTTAGCCGATTTCCAGCAACGGCAGCGGCGGTTCCGGCGCCGGCGCCGCATGAGGCGAACCAGCCAGGGTAATGTCTTCCGCGGGGTATTGCGTGTAATTCTGCTGCTTCAGCAGGGAGGCCCAGTATTTTTTGTATTCATCCACCGGAACATGGTAATTGATCCTTTCGGCCGGCTCGCAGCGGCTGTTCAATCCTATGACCTTTCCTTCCAGGTCGAATACCGGGCCGCCGGAATCGCCGACCTCCATGGTACAGTCCGATACGACAAACCTGTTTTTATCGAGCGGATCGGCAACATGCCCGAAACGGACATTGGGCAGCGGCAGGCCTGCAGATTCCGGGTAAGCCAGCATCAGGCAGGGAGCGCCCTTCGTGAGGCCTGATGAAGAGCCCATTTCGGCAAAGGGCCAGGTACCCGCATCCAGTATCTTCATCACGGCAATATCAGGCAGGGTCTCTTCCGCGTTAAGGTCTATCCTGCCCCGGCCCTGTGCGATGGCGGTCCTTCCATCGGGGAAGAATATTTTGTAGGTCATGTCGGGGCGTACCGCGTGCGCTACGGATAGCATATACCCGTCCGCTGAAACTACCACTGCGCTGAAGGGCCCGCCGGCCTGGGCGCGCTTCAGGGTATCATAAGCAAATGCTTTTACGGAAGCACCCCATGATCTTTTGATCGCCTGCTGGATAGCCGCCCCGGTCGAGATTTTTTGTTGAGCGGATACGCCTATACCCAAAAACGGCAACACTAAAAATGCAGCCGCTTTTATTTTCATCTTGCTGAACTTCATATGGAAATGTTGAATTGCGCTACCGGATGTTCCTGCAAAAAGCATCTCCGCTATGGAAACGGCTTCGCATCTTCACCGGATAGGATAGATAATTTTGATCGGTTGGTTTATAGCCCGGAAAATAGGTTGAACAGGCGTAAAAAGAGACATGTTTGGTATAGAAGGCAAAAAGCAATTTGGGGCGGCGGCGGGAATCAGCCGGAAGAGGTTGCAAGCAATTGCTTACAACCCGTCATCCACTTTCAACAGATCCTGCTGCCGGTAATAATCCGCCAGGCCCTGTATCGGGTCCTGTATGATCCGGCCGGTGGCCATGCCATAATGCGCGGCGGTTTTCTTCAGCAGGCCTTCAAAATGAAAGGCGATGGAACCCGCGCAGTTGAGCGTGTATTCCGCATAGCCCGGGTAATGACAAACCAGTGAACGGAAGAAATCATGAAATGCGTCTGCCGCCAGCTGGTACACATATCCATCGTCCAGGCGCTGATGCACGAATTTCGCAAACCCCGCGCAGAAGCGGTTTGCCAGCGGATCTTTGTACACGCGTTCCATGATCTGCTCCTTTGTTAATCCGTAGACCGAAAAGAACTCCTGCCGGAGAGGCGGCGGAAGGTATTCGCGGCAATACGCGATCAGTAATTTCTTCCCGATGTAGCTGCCGCTGCCTTCGTCGCCCAGCATATATCCCAGCGGATCAATGGAATGCGTGACCTGCCTTCCGTCGTACAGGCAGGTGTTGGTACCGGTTCCGAGAATGGCCGCAAAACCGGGCTCATTGCCCAATAATGCTTTGGCGGCGGCCAGCAGGTCGCTGCCGACTGATACCCAGGCATTCTCAAACAACGCGCTTAGCGCCTTTACCAGCACCGTTTCCGTAGAAGGCTCGCAGCCCGCTCCGTAAAAATGCACTTCCGTTACTGCCGCCCGCGGCACTTCGGCAGGCAACGCTTTGTGCAGCGACTGCCGGATATATTGACTGTCCACATAATATGGGTTATACCCTTCCGTGCTGAAATATAACAACTCCTTTCCCGGGCAGATCAGGCACCAGCTCACTTTGGTGGACCCTCCGTCTGCGATCAGTTTCATGCATAAATTTTTAACGTATAAAAATATCAGGCTTCCCTCCTTGCGGGAAGGCCGGCCCTGTAACCCCTCAATGCGTAAAAGGTAATGAATATGTAGCAGGGGATCAAGATCCAATAGGCCTGCCTGGGGCTCCAGGCATCAGCCAAATGTCCGTACAGCAAGGGGATGACCGCCCCGCCTCCAATGGCCATTACCAGCATGGACGAACCTATCCTGGTGAACCGGCCTAATCCGTGGATGGCCAGCGGCCAGATGGAAGGCCACATCAGGGAATTGGCGACGCCCAGCATGGCAATGAAAAATACAGATACCACACCGTCCAGGAACAGCGCGGCAAACGCAAAGGCAATACCTGAGAAGGAAGAGACGATCAATGCCTGCCGCTGGCTGATATACCGGGGAATGCAGATGATCCCGGCCATATAGCCCAGCAGCATGCCGCTCAATGTGAAGCTGGTAAAGAACTTCGCGTTGGCCAATGCAATACCCTGCGATGCGCCGTAGCTGATGATCGTATCCGCAGCTATTACTTCCACTCCTACATAAAGGAACAGGGTCGCTACGCCGAGCAGCAAATGAGGGAACCGGAAGATGCTGCTTCTTTCTGTTGCCTGTTCTCCACCAGCATTGTCATCTTCCTCCGCATCCACTTCCGGCAGGGATGAAAAATAAATGGCGACCGCCAGCAGCGTCAATATCACTGCCATCAGGCTATATGGCCATATTACTTTGCAGGCCAGCGCGCTTAATGCCGCCTCGCGGGCCGCAGCGCCCATAGCTGCAATGCTGCCCTGCAATGCATCCGCGTCCTGCAAAACCACTATCCCCAATATAATGGGCGCAATGATACCGGCCACGCCATTACAGATGCCCATGATGCTGATCCGCCGCGCCGCGCTTTCCCTTGGCCCGAGGATCGTGATGTAGGGATTGGAGGCTGTTTGCAGGATGGAAAGGCCCGTACCCTGCACGAAGAGGCCTGCCAGGAAGAGCCCGTAAGTCCTGCTCAAAGCGGCAGGTATGAACATGAGCGTTCCCGCGGCCATGATCAGCAGGCCTGCCGCCATCCCGTTTTTGAAGCCGGTGAATTTTAATATGCCCGCCGCCGGCAGGGCCATCACCAGGTAAGAAATGTAAAAGGCGAATGTGACCAGGTAGGATTCAAAGTTGGTCAGCTCGCATGCGATCCGCAGGTAGGGGATAAGGACAGACCCCAGCCATGTCACAAAGCCAAAAACAAAAAACAATATCCCGATAACAACGATGGCCCTGCCGGGGCCGGCCGCATTCGAATGGTTCCGTTCTGTCTGCATAATACCTATCTGTTTTTCTGCTTCACCGCTTCAATGACCCTTTCAAAAACATCCAGCGGGGGAAGCCCCGGCTGCCCGTACCAGAAGAACGATCCAAAGCCTTCGTATACGCCTGCGCGGATATGCCACGCCACTGGCAGGTAGCTTGCCACATCATTGCAATAGCCGGCTACGGACACCCGTTTATCAGGCCATATGCTGCGGATGCCTTTGCCGTATTCGGTAACGGCTTCGCGTGAAATGCCCACGAACTTCCAGTTCCCGATGTTGATCGTCTGCACGTATTCCGGCAATATATTTCCGACCTGGTGATTTTTGTACCGCTGCAGCATCAGGTTGGCCCAACGCACGTTCTTTTCCGCTTCAACGTCTCCCGGCTTTCCTTCGTTCGCCGTCCTGAACCGCAATACGCTGTCCGCGCTCCAGGGCTGCACGGGAATGTTCACCGTGTCCATAAAAAAGCTGATATCGCCTTCAATGCGATGCAGGCCGGAGTCCAGCACCCGCAGCACATCTGCCGCCAGCTCCGTTCCCGTTTGCCGGTAATCGCTGCTGCGGGGATTGATGTCGCCGCCGCAGCCCTGTATGAACAGCGCATTACCGGTACCGGTGCGCTGCTCCACGAGCTCCCGCGCAATGGAGGGATAGTTGGCGCTGAGGGTAAACGATTCCTCATCCGCATTCTTGAATACCGGATGGCAGCCGGTGAGGAACAGCACGCTCTTCAGCTTGTCCTGCTCATCGGTGATCTTCAATACATCCAGCACATTGTCGTACGGCCGGGCGGCATTGGCCGCGGCCCTGCGGTTATGGCCGATCTGCGTGGCTCCCCTTGCAAAGTAGAGGCGTGAAGGCGATAAATTATCGAGCGCTGTTTCAACAGCGCGGATGATGCCTGCTTTCACCACTTTGTTCAGGTAATTGCTGTCGGGAAAATGATAGAAATCACCCCAGGTGATCCACGTTTGGGTGACCGGCGCAAAATGGGTATGCGATGCATTGAGCAGGATAGCCGATGGCGGTATGTTCCTGCTTTTGAAGATGGCGTCTTTCACCGCTGCGCCCAGCGATGCGTTAAAGCCGCACACGTCTATGCCCACGATCACGGCCGTTGTTCCGTTCCTCCGGATGGCCAGCGCGCGTGCCGTGAGGTCATTCATTGTTTTGTGGCTGCCTTTGTGCAGCACATCCCGGTCGTCCACCGCATACAAAGTATGATGAAGCACAGCTATCTGCCTGGCAGCAACGGTGTAGGTGATATCATTTTTTCGGCCGATCTGCCGCCAGGTAATACCCTGCGGGCCCGGAACGCCCGTCCACAGGCTGTCGGCGCTGTTCACACCGTACAGCTCGCGGCCATTACCGGTTAAGCTGATGAAACGCGGAGCGGCGCCGGAGCGGCGCCAGCTGATCTTTTCTGCACCTATTGTTCCTTCCATCAGGGTACTTCCCACAGAAGCATATAATTTTCCATGCAGCTGCGCCAGCGCAGTTACCGGGCCGGGACTGCCGCGTTTTTTCCAGCTAACGCCATTCGTGCGGAGGGCACCTTCCAGTATTTCACCGGCGGTATTCACGGCATAGAACTTTCCGTTGATGGCTGTGAGCGCCTTCAGCACCGCAGTTTTGCCGGCAACCTTCCACTGAAAGGTATCAGCCACAGGAGCGCCTGCCAGCAGGTCGCCGCCCGAACTGGAGGCAAACAACCTGCCATCCGCCGACGTAAGGGCAGTAATAACAGGCACAGACTGCACACGCTGCCAGGTGAGGCTGAAGCGCCCTTCCCTTGGTACGCCGTAGCCCGCCAGTGCGGCTGAATATACAGCGTTGGTATCCGGATCGATGTGTACGGCAGCCGTTCCTGTCATGAACCGGTCTTGTGCGAAGCCCGCCTGTGCACTAAAAAACAATGCCAGCCCGGTAATTAAGCGCATTTTCATATTTTCTTTAGATTCTTTCTGAAAGATGGTCCAATGCTTTCCTGACGCTGCCATGAGCGATCAGCAGCTTTCTGGCCGTTTCGTAATCCTGTATCCCGGCTTTAGTCATCAGCATCTTCACCGCCCTGTCTATGATCTTGTTATTGATCAGCGCCACATTCACCATACGGTTATCTTCAACCTTGCCGAGCTGTATCATGGTGGTAGTGCTGATCATATCAAAGATCATCTTTTGCGCCGTACCGCACTTCATGCGGGTGCTGCCGGAAACAAACTCCGGCCCGGTGATCACTTCCACCGGAAAATCGGCCTCCGCCGCTATGGGCGAACCGGGATTGCTCACGATGCAGCCGGTGGTAATGCCATGCTCCCGGCATTTTTTTAAACCTTCCAATACAAAAGGCGTGGTGCCGCTTGCTGAGATACCGATCACGATATCGTTCTTGCCGGCCTGCAGCGCCTGCAATTGGCGCCATCCGTCTTCCGTATCATCCTCTTTTTCTTCCAGCGCTTCCACGAGGCGGTCTGTACCGCCGGCCAGCACTGCATTCAGCATTCCTTTCGGCACACCGTAGGTGGTGGGCATTTCAATAACGTCTAATACGGACAAACGGCCGCCGCTGCCGGCTCCCAGGTAAAACAACCTTCCGTTCCGCCGCAGTTTCCCCACTACGGCCTGGATCAGCGCATTCAGGCGCGGCAGTTCCTTTTCAACCGCCAGGGCCACCAGCTGGTCTTCCTGGTTGATGCTGGCGGTGATCTCTTCAATGGTCATTTTCTCAAGATGCCTGTACCTGGATGGCTCTTCCGTTACTTTTAACATGTTCATGGTTTTGTTTATTATGATCTCAATTTTTCATTACTGGTGGAACGGGCGCTTTATTGCATTTCGATGTCGCAGGCAATGGGCCTGTGGGTGGACGCCTGGGAGTTGATAACAGTCCCGCTGCCTGCCGCTACAGGGCTTTTCACGAAAATATAATCGACCCGTGCATTGGGAGCGTTCGCAGGAACGGTAAACGCCGTTTGCCCCGCAAAAACATCCGTAAAGCTCGTCAGCACCGTATTGATAGGCGCACTGCCCGGCGTATCGGCAAATGTGCCGGCGAATACTTTCCAGGTATGATTGCCCAGGTTCACCAGGGAGTCTGCCTCCTGCGCCTGCAACAGGCGTTCGGCGGCCGTACTGCCAAGATGGGTGACATAAACGTACAAGGGGTTGGCGTTCACGCTTATCCTTGCTTTCAGCAAACCCATGTAATGCGTGGTATAACTGGTATACAGCCATTTTTCCGATGATGAAAGCGTGATCGGATATTTGCTCAGGATACCATGCCCGAATTCCCTCGGCTTATTGCCTGATTCAGGAATGGCTGATTTCCAGGTGGTTTTCTGGAACTCTTTATACATCCCCAGTTCGTTCGCCAGCCACTCCAGCTGGTCCACGTAATTGCTGCGCGGGTCGTAATTCCGGTCCACTTCATTCAGCACCACCACCTGCGCATTGGAATTGCGGATCACATCGGCGATCCTTTGAAGGTCCACCACACCGTCCACACCTTCGCCATGCCTGATGTTGTACTGCATCAGCCTCAGCTTCGACGCGCCTACCGAGGCATTGGCCACGATCGCAAAATGATCGGAATGCTGGTTCTGGATCACCGCGCTGTTGCTGAACGTGATATTGGAAGTACTGAGGATATAGTCGATACGCCTGGTGGGATTATTGGATTTGAACGTATAAGCAGTGCTCTGCCCTTCGAAAGCGTCTACCATCGTTTGTTTAATGGAAACTATATTCGCATCGGCGGGCGTGGCATTCAGGTCGCCGAGCAATATCTTGGTGCCGTAGTTCTCGTCCATCCAGGTTCTTAATTGTTGCCGCTGCTGCCTTAAAAGCGAAGTATCCGGTGAAAGGTGCGTAACGTAAAACAGCACCGGGTGGCTACCGATCACGATCCTTGTTTCCAGCAGGCCAAAATAGTGGGTGCCAAATGCATCGTATAACCGGCGGTTGAGTATTTCTATGGGATATTTGCTGAGGATCGCATGGCCGAACTCCCTTGTTTTACCTCCGGATTCGGGAATGGCAGCCTTCCAGGTGGTTCTCTGGAATGCCGGGTACATGCCCAGCTCGTTGGCCAGCCAGGCTACCTGGTCTTCGTAATTCGTGGCTGCTTCAAAATTCTTGTGGATCTCGTTCAATGAGACCACGTCCGGGTCTGCCGCGCTGATCACATCCGCAATGCGCTGCAGGTTATAAATGCCGTCGATGCCAATACCTCCGTGGATATTGTAGTGCATTACCTTCAGATCCGCCAGGGAAGAGATCTGCATGTTGTTTTGCAGGCCGGCCCGCGGGCGCTCTTCTTTCGTTTCCTTTACTTTACTGCAAGACGATAACAGGCTGGCTGCGCAAAGGAAGGCCAGCAAAATAAACGATTGATGAATGGATTTTTTCATTGCAAAGATTTTATTTGATAAAACCGATCTTCCACTATGTTCATCAGGGATCTGAAACATCCTGCACGTTGATGTAGAAACAATGCTTCACGGGATAGAACTCCGCTTCATGCTGATTCAATATTTTCACGCCGCGGTATGGCACTGTGCCCAGCTCTCTCATGCAGCGCAGACCGAGGTTCCGGATCATGTTAATCTGCGCCGTATCCGTTACCACCAGGGCGGGTTTGTTCACCGGCATGTTGAAACGGTATAGCAACCTCCCCGCGTTCCGCATGTTCGTTGTCGTATGCCGCGCATGCGGTTCTATGATAATGGCGGATCCAGGTATATGCAGCTCATGCATGAGGTATCGTTTCATTTCGACGGCTTCGCTGTATGGTGTGCGGTGCGGGTACACATGCCCGCCGGACACGATGATAAAAGGCGCCATTTTCCGGTTAAACCTTTCCGCGGCCATTTTACATCTTGCTACCGCCCGATGGTCTATGCGTATGCCCGGCGAGTCCGGCCCGAAGCCCGGCACCAGCAAGGCGGTGTAAGGATATTTTTCCCATCCGGTACTGGCAACGGCGGCGTAAGCCGCGGCATTCTGCCCGCCCGTCAATGGCTCGTAACGGGCGGCTTCATCGCGGCCGTTGATAAACAATGTTTCCAGAGCCAGGGCCAGCGGCAATGCATGGTATGGCATGGATGCGGCCTGTTTTTTCAACTGCCTGTCCAGCATCTTCTCCGTAAGCGATCTGAACGCGGGATCGCTTACATTAAAAGAAACAGAATCAATGATGGCATATCGCGGCCGCCGGCCGGCCAGGTAGGTGTCAAAAATGTAGTTCATGCCCGCCGCTGTTTGCTCCCATGCAAAACGGAGCAATGCCGTATCCGCCACCACCGTATCCTTGCTGTAATACCCGGCAGCCCGCACAGCCTGCATCACTTCCTTCATATTGTCCTCCCGGAGGTAATGCGCCACCAGGCGGTCGCCGGCCCGAAGTATCTCTTCTTCCCGCAGGCGCAACGCCTCAGCATAACAGGCCATGCTATTGCATTCCCGCCGGGCCCGGAGCACCCGTTCGCGGTAAGACCGGCCCAGCTGCTGCAACATCGCATCATTTGCCAGGGCCGACTGCGTACCGGCATATGCATCCAGCTGAACGGGCAGGAAGAACAGCTTGCTTCGCAGGATGGCCGGGTCTCCCTTGGGAACTGTGCCGGATAACAACAGCGTGCATGCCAGGGCGTATAACCATATGCGGTATCTTACATTTATCATATAACGATCCTATTGTTCAGGCCATTTATTGTTCTGTTCCAGCTGCGGGTTCAATAACAATTCGCTGAGCGGAAGGGGATACAGGTAATCCTTGTCTTCATCGAAGGTTTTCGTCACCTTGCTGTGAACGACGATCTTGCCTTTGCCGCCTTCGCTCAGCGCTTTGTCCGGCTGCAGTACAAAATATTGAATGCCCGGTGTGGCCGGGGAAGGCTTTACATCTACAACGGCCACATCATTTTTTCCGTCACCATCAAGATCGTACGTGCCTTTTGCGGGATAATAAGCGCCGTAAAAAACTTCCGCCAGCAGATGCCCTTCTTTCCAGCGCATCAGGTCGTTGAACCGGAATCCTTCCATGGCCAGCTCCACGCGGCGTTCCCTGCGCACTTCCAGCACCACGGGCTCCGTAGTATGCCGGTATTGTGCCAGCAGGAAGGGGTCTGCCGTCAGGCCGCTCACCGTGAGAGCGGGCACATTTACCCGGGCCCGCAACAGGTTAACAGAGCGGTCGGCTTCAGCCTGGGTGAGCTTGTTCAGCTCGGCCATCGCTTCGGCATAATTCAACAGCACTTCAGCATAACGGATAACGGGAAGCGGGGTATAGGCTGCGGCATCCTGGTCTGGCGTAGACACAAATTTTATGTTCTGGTAGCCGGTGAAAGCATTGGCATAATCCGGCACCAGGTTTACGGTGGCGCCGATGCGGCGGTAGCCGGGCGTACGGATGGTTTGCGCCAGGCGCGGGTCCCTGTTCGCCACTTCTTCCCAGAAAGGCATAGTGGCAGAACCTGGCGCGGCGGAGAAAGGCGTACCGTCTTTCATCAGGTAAGAATCGATCAGCGATTTTGTGAGCCCCGGGTTGCCACGCGTGGGGGAAGTGAATATCTGGTTGGCCGCATGCGATTTATTGACGGCCAGCCCGTAAAGGCGGCTTAAGATAAACTCATTCGCATTGGGGGTTTGCGCGGAGAACAGATCCCTGTATACCGTATTGGCGTCGCCGGTGGCCAGCTTGTACTGCCCGCTTTTCATCACTGCATCGGCCGCGTCTGCAGCTTCCTGCAGCAACGCATTCGCCGAACCGGCCAGCCCGAACTCCGGGTGGTATTTACGGAATGTGCCTTCAAAAAGACATACGGTGGATCTGAATGAAAGCGCCGTCCATTTGCTGATGCGCGCCGGCGTTTTGGCGGTGCGCAGGTTCGCCGCGGCAAAATCGAGGTCCGCCCTGATGGAGTCCATAACGAGGCTGCGGGGATCACGGGCTTTGTAAAGCTCCGGGCTGCCCGCGTTCAGCGACCTGCTGTACCAGGGCACATCACCGAACCGTTTCAGCTTGTCGAAATAAAACCATGCCCGGAAAAAACGGGCCACGCCGGCATAATGGTTCCTTGCTTCAGCGGGGATGGAAGGCTTGTCGTATTGTTCCAGGAAATAATTGAAATTATACAAGGCCGACCAGGTCCAGCCGGAGCGCGTGGCGCCGGGCGAGCTGCTCGGC